>NZ_BAAGUV010000039.1:0-2830 GCF_054781215.1 Nocardioides pakistanensis
GGCCATCGCGACGACCGGCCGGTGCCCGCTCGTGCCGGCCGATATGATCTCGCGTGCGGGGCTCCACGGCTCGGCGTCCAGATCCGCCGCCGAGCGGGCGACCTCGAGGATCGCGTCGAGGTCGAGGTGACCGGCGACCTCCTCGCCGAGGCGCTCGATCATCCGGACCGAGCCGTCCCGTTCCGCCGCCGGCACCAGACCGAGGTGGCGCGAGGGCGTGGAGAGCCGGTCGTCGTGCGGCATGACGCCGAGGACCGGGAGCCCCGTGCGCTCGAGCGACCCGATGATCTCGGTGGTGTTGCGGTCCGACCCCGCCCGGTTGAGGACGACGCCGGCGACGTGGACCCCGGCATCGAAGGTCGCCATGCCGAGGGCGATCGCGCCCGCCGAGCGGGACAGCCTGGCAACGTCGATCACGAGCACGACGGGCGTCCGGGTGAGGGTGGCGACGTGCGCGGTGGAGGCGAACCCGTCGCTGCCCAGTCGCCCGTCGTAGAGGCCCATGACGCCCTCGATCACCGCGACGTCGGTGCCGGACGCGCCGTGGAGGAGCAGCGGGACAACCCGCTCCTCGCCGACAAGGTGCGGGTCGAGGTTGCGGCCGGGACGGCCGGTCGCGAGTGCGTGGTAGCCGGGGTCGATGTAGTCCGGACCGACCTTGTAGCCGCTCACCTCGTGCCCGGCCATCCGCAGGGCCGCCATCAGCCCCGTAGCGATGGTGGTCTTGCCCTGGCCGGTGGACGGCGCGGAGACGACGAGCCGGGGCAGGTTTACCACTCGATGCCCCTCTGGCCCTTCTGGCCGACGTCCATCGGGTGCTTGACCTTGCCCATCTCCGTGACGAGGTCGGCGGACTCGATGAGTCGGGCATCGGCGTTGCGGCCCGTGATGATCACGTGCTGATAGCCCGGCCGGTTGGTCAGCGCGTCAACGACGTCGTCGACGTCGACCCACCCCCACTTCAGCGGGTAGGTGAACTCGTCGAGGATCAGCAGGTCGTGGCTCTCTTCGGCGAGGCGGCGCTTGATCTCCTGCCATCCCTGCAGGGCCGCGGTCTCGTGGTCTTCGGCGTCACCCTGCTTGCGGGTCCACGACCAGCCGGATCCCATCTTGTGCCACTCGACCGGACCGCCCTCACCCGTCTCGTCGTGCAGCCGGCCCAGTCGCTCCAGGACGGTCTGCTCGCCGATGCGCCACTTGGCCGACTTCACGAACTGGAAGACACCGATCCGCCAGCCCTGGTTCCAGCCGCGCAGCGCGAGCCCGAAGGCAGCGGTCGACTTCCCCTTGCCGTCGCCGGTGTGCACCATCAACAGAGGTCGGTTGCGACGCTGCCTGGTCGTCAGGCCGTCGTCCGGGACGACAGCGGGCTTGCCCTGCGGCATCAGGCCGCTCCCCTCTGCGTGCGGGACCTGACCGTGCCGGCCAGCCCCTCCGCGTTGACGTCCGAGACCGGGAGGTGCTCGGCACGCAGCAGCTCGGCGAGCCGCAGCGCGAGCCCGAGGCGCATCGGACCGCTCTCGCCATCGACCACCACGGTCGTGACACCGAGGCCGGCGACGTGCTCGGCGGCCTGCTGCGACCGTGCGACGGCATCCTTGCCACCGGTGGCCCGGCCGTCGGTCACCACCACCAGCAGCGGCCGCAGCCGCGGGTCGCGCAGTCGCTCACGGACCAGCACCCGCGCCGCCTCCCGGAGCCCCTCGGCCAGCGGCGTACGTCCGCCCGCCGGGAGCTCGTCGAGGCGCGCGGCGGCGATGTCGACCGAGCGCGTGGGTGGCAGCGCGACGGTGGCCTCGTCGCCTCGGAAGGTGACCAGACCGACCTTGTCGCGGCGACGGTAGGCGTCGAGCAGCAGCGACAGGATCGCAGTCTTGACCTGTGTCATCCGCTTGCGAGCCGCCATGGAGCCGGAGGCGTCGACGCAGAAGAGGACGAGGTTTGCCTCGCGACCCTCACGTACGGCCACGCGGAGGTCCGTGCCGCGGATGGCGACCCGCCCGCTGGCCCTCGGGCGAACCGCCTGCTTGCCGGCCGCGGCCTTGAGCGTCTCGACGAGGTCCAGGGAACCGGACGCACCCGGTCGTGCCCCCACCCGCCGACCGGTGCTCGCGAGCGCGCGGCTGCGACGACCGGCCTCCCCGACGCCGAGGCCCTGGACCGTCAGCAGCCTCGGCCGGTAGGGGCTCGCGGCGCCGACGGTCGACGTGGACGCCGGTCCGCCGGTGCCCGGCTGCTGGGCCGCTGAGAGCTCGTCCGCATCGCTGGGCGGCCGGTCGGTCGAAGGGCCGGGCGGGTCGCCGGCGTCCTTGGCACCTGCCTCCTGCTCCGCACCGGTGGCCGGGTCGTCGTGCCCGGGGCCCGCTTCCTCGTCCGGAGCCGGGCCCTCCGGCGGCTCCGGCGGCAGCTCGTCGTCGCCGAGGACCTGGTCGAGCAGGTCCTCGTCGAGACCGGGGGCGTCGAACGGGTTGCGGCGACGCCGGTGTGGCAGCGCCAGCAGTGCGGCGCGTCGGATGTCGGCGCGGGTGACCTCGTCCCGACCGTCCCAGGCGGCGTGGGCGACTGCGGTGCGGGCGGTGACGATGTCGGCGCGGAGCCCGTCGACCTCGAACCTGGCGCAGACCTCGGCGATCTTCATGAGCGCGGCCTCGGTGAGCCGCACCGCGGCGACGCGCTCGCGAGCCGACTGGACCCGCTCGGTCAGGGCGCGGTCCGCGTCGCGGTAGCGCGCGGTGAAGGCGACCGGATCGGCGTCGTAGGCCACCCGGCGCCGCACGACCTCGGCGCGTAGCGCCGGCTCCCGCGGGGCGGCCACCTCGACGGTGAGCCC
>NZ_BAAGUV010000040.1:0-2839 GCF_054781215.1 Nocardioides pakistanensis
GGCCATCGCGACGACCGGCCGGTGCCCGCTCGTGCCGGCCGATATGATCTCGCGTGCGGGGCTCCATGGCTCGACGTCCAGGTCGGGGGCGGAGCGGGCGACCTCGAGGATCGCGGCGAGGTCGAGATGACCAGCGATCTGCTCGCCGAGCCGCTCGATCATTCGGACCGAGCCGTCCCGCTCCACCGCGGGGACCAGACCGAGATGGCGCGAGGGCGTGGAGAGTTGGTCGTCGTGCGGCATGACGCCAAGAACCGGCAGGCCCGTTTGCTCGAGCGAGCCGATGATCTCGGCGGTGTTGCGGTCCGACCCCGCCCGGTTGAGAACGACGCCGGCCACCCGGATTCCCGGGTCGAAGGTGGCCATGCCGAGGGCGATCGCCCCTGCCGAGCGGGACAGCTTGGCAACGTCGAGGACGAGCAGGATCGGTGTCTTGGTGAGGGTGGCGACGTGGGCGGTGGAGGCGAATCCGTCGGTGCCCAGTCGTCCGTCGTAGAGGCCCATGACTCCCTCGATAACCGCGACGTCGGCGTTGGACGCGCCGTGCAGGAGCAGCGGGACCACACGGTGTTCGCCGACGAGGTGCGGGTCGAGGTTGCGGCCGGGTCGGCCGGTTGCCAGGGCGTGGTAGCCGGGGTCGATGTAGTCGGGCCCGACCTTGTGGCCGCTCACCTCGTGTCCGGCCAGCCGGAGAGCCGCCATCAGGCCGGTGGCGATCGTGGTCTTGCCCTGCCCGGTCGACGGCGCTGCAACGACGACCCGGGGCAGGGCTACCACTCGATGCCCCTCTGGCCCTTCTGACCGGCGTCCATCGGGTGCTTGACCTTGCTCATCTCCGTGACCAGGTCGGCGGCCTCGACCAGGCGTGGATCGGCGTTGCGGCCCGTGATGATCACGTGCTGGTAGCCCGGGCGGTCGGTCAGCGTCTCGACGACGTCCTGGACGTCGACCCAGCCCCACTTCAGCGGGTAGGTGAACTCGTCGAGGATCAGCAGGTCGTGGCTCTCGTCGGCGAGGCGGCGCTTGATCTCCTGCCAGCCCTCACGGGCCGCGGTCTCGTGGTCTTCGGCGTCGCCCTGCTTGCGGGTCCACGACCAGCCGGAACCCATCTTGTGCCACTCGACCGGGCCGCCGTCGCCGGTCTCCTCGTGCAGCCGGCCCAGTCGCTCCAGGACGGTCTGCTCGCCGATGCGCCACTTGGCCGACTTCACGAACTGGAAGACACCGATCTTCCAGCCTTGGTTCCAGCCGCGTAGCGCGAGCCCGAAGGCGGCGGTGGACTTTCCCTTGCCGTCGCCGGTGTGCACCACCAGCAGCGGTCGGTTGCGGCGCTGCTTCGTCGTGAGGCCGTCGTCGGGGACGACGGCGGGCTTGCCCTGGGGCATCAGGCCGCTCCCGTCTGCGTGTGGGATCGGACCGTGCCGGCCAGCGCCTCGGCAGTGACTTCGGCCACCGGGAGGTGTTCGGCGCGCAGCAGCTCGGCGAGGCGCAGTGCGAGGCCAAGGCGCAGGGGGCCGCTCTCGCCGTCGATGACGACCGTGGTGACACCGAGGCCGGCGACGTACTCCGCAGCCTGCTGTGACCGTGCGACAGCGTCCTTCCCGCCCGTGGCACGACCGTCGGTGACCAGGACCAGGAGCGATCGGAGCCGTGGATCTCGCATGCGTTCGCGGGTCAGCACGCGCGCGGCTTCGAGCAGACCTTCGGCCAGCGGCGTGCGTCCCCCTGCCGGAACCTCGTCAAGCAGCGCGGCAGCGATGTCGACAGAGTGCGTGGGCGGCAGCGCGACAGTCGCCTCGGCGCCCCGGAAGGTGACCAGGCCGACCTTGTCGCGGCGGCGGTAGGCGTCGAGCAGCAGCGAGAGGATCGCGGTCTTCACCTGGGTCATGCGCTTGCGCGCGGCCATGGAGCCGGAGGCGTCGACGCAGAAGAGGACAAGATTGGCCTCGCGACCCTCCCGTACGGCGACCCGGAGGTCTTCGTTGCGCAGTTCCACCCGGCCGGTCGTGCGCCCCCGGGAGGGCTGCTTGCCGGCGGCGGCGAGCAGCGTCTCCACGAGGTGCAGGGAGCCGGTGGGGCCGTCCGGTCGCCGGGCGCCGACGCGGCGGCCGGTGCTCGCGAGGGCTCGACTGCGTCGTCCGGCCGCGCCCTCGCCGAGCCCCTGCACCTTCAGCAGTCGCGGTCGGTACGGCGCGGTGGCACGAACCCTCGAACCGGCCTCGGAGCCTGCGGGAGGCGTCGTCGGCTGCTCGGCGCCGGACTCGGCCGGAGTGCTGTCGGTCGCCGGCGCCTGGTCGCTGTCACCGTCAGCGGCCTCGTCCCGCGGTCCGTCAGCCTGCGCCTGATCCTGGGTGTTGTCCTCGGGAGAAGTCGGCGGCTCATCCGGGTCCGGTCCCTCCGGCGGCTCGGGCGGTAGCTCGTCGTCGCCGAGGATCTGGTCGAGCAGGTCCTCGTCGAGACCGGGGGCGTCGAAGGGGTTGCGGCGACGCCGGTGTGGCAGCGCCAGCAGTGCGGCGCGTCGGATGTCGGCGCGGGTGACCTCGTCCCGACCGTCCCAGGCGGCGTGGGCGACTGCGGTGCGGGCGGTGACGATGTCGGCGCGGAGCCCGTCGACCTCGAACCTGGCGCAGACTTCGGCGATCTTCATGAGCGCGGCCTCGGTGAGCCGCACCTTGGCGAGACGCTCGCGGGCGGTCTCGACTCGCTCGGTCAGGGCGCGGTCCGCGTCGCGGTAGCGCGCGGTGAAGGCGACCGGATCGGCGTCGTAGGCCATCCGGCGCCGCACGACCTCGGCGCGTAGCGCCGGCTCCCGCGGGGCGGCCACCTCGACGGTGAGCCC
>NZ_BAAGUV010000041.1:0-620 GCF_054781215.1 Nocardioides pakistanensis
GTCGGGACCTAAGGCGAGGCCGACAGGCGTAGTCGATGGACAACGGGTTGATATTCCCGTACCGGCGGTAAACCGTCAAAGACCTAACCAGTAGTGCTAAACAAACCAAGACCGGCATGGATCCTTCGGGTGATGTGCTGGTGGCGGCTGTGAACCCGATGCTGGGGTGGTGAGCGTGAGGTGTGACGCAGGAAGGTAGCCAGTGCCGGGCGATGGTTGTCCCGGTGTAAACATGTAGCCCGAACCTGTTTAAGAGATGGGTTCTGTGGGTGAGATGTGATGCGGACCCGTATGGGGAAGCTGGTGATCCTATGCTGTCGAGAAAAGCATCGACGTGAGGTTTGCTGTTGCCCGTACCCCAAACCGACTCAGGTGATCAGGTAGAGAATACTCAGGAGATCGAGAAAACCATGGTTAAGGAACTCGGCAAAATGCCCCCGTAACTTCGGGAGAAGGGGGGCCACCCGCTTATACCGCCTTGCGTGGGAAAGGGTGTGGTGGCCGCAGAGACCAGTGGGAAGCGACTGTTTACTAAAAACACAGGTCCGTGCGAACACGCAAGTGGATGTATACGGACTGACTCCTGCCCGGTGCTGGAAGGTTAAGGGGACGTGTTAGCC
>NZ_BAAGUV010000042.1:0-1036 GCF_054781215.1 Nocardioides pakistanensis
TGACACGCGGGGCGAGCACCCGAAACCAGACGCCCTCACACCCCTACCTGCGAGATCGGGTCTGACCACCAGCCATCTCACGAAGGAGCCCTCGCTTCCCATGCTGACACGGGAGGAAGACATCGACGCTCACGCGTTGCGGCGGCAGGGGTGGACGATCTCCGCGATCGCCCGGCACCTGGGGCGGGACCGCAAGACCATCCGCGCCTACCTCAACAACGAACGGGTCGCCGGGCAACGGAAGCCTGCTGAGGACGACCCGTTCGAGCCGTTCGTCGACTACGTCCGCGCCCGACTGACCGAGGACCCGCACCTGTGGGCGGTGACCTTGTTCGACGAGGTCGTCGGGCTCGGGTACGACCGGTCGTATCCGACGTTCACCCGCCAGATCCGCACCCGCGGTCTGCGGCCGCACTGCGAGCCCTGTTCGACGACCAAGGGCCGACCCAACGTGCCGATCGCGCATCCGCCGGGTGAGGAGACCCAGTGGGACTGGGTCGAGCTGCCCGACCCGCCCGCGTCGTGGGGGTGGGGCAAGAACGCGCACCTGCTGGTCGGGGCGCTCGCGCACTCCAGCCGCTGGCGCGGTCACCTGGCGCCGGCCGAGGACCAGGCACAGCTGATCGCCGGACTCGACGCCACGGCCCGCAAGCTCGGCGGGCTGACGAAGAAGTGGCGCTTCGACCGGATGAGCACGGTGTGCCACCCCGAGTCGGGCAAGGTCACCGCCACCTTCGCCGCGGTCGCCAAGCACTACGGCGTGTCCGTGGCGATCTGTCCACCGCGGCGCGGGAACCGCAAGGGTGTGGTGGAGAAGTCCAACCACACCGCCGCGCAACGCTGGTGGCGCACCCTGCCCGACGACATCACCGTCGAGGAAGCCCAAGCCTCCTTGGATAGGTGGTGCGCCCAGCGTGGTGATGCCCGGCTGCGTACCGCCGGGCCGGGCGGCAAGGCCAGCGTGCTGACGATCGCCGAACGCGAGCACTTGGCGCCGGTGCCGACCACGCCGTTCCCCGCGACGATCAGCGAGGAA
>NZ_BAAGUV010000043.1:0-32297 GCF_054781215.1 Nocardioides pakistanensis
GTTCTCGTGACCGTCAGCGGGCAGGTCTCATGACCGCCACTGGGCAGTTCCTACTGGCCCTTGACACCGCCGTCCTTGGACCTTCATCCAGTTCACCGATCTGGCAGCCGAGATGAGCTGCGCGGACCTGCCCTGTAGCGAGCATTCGATTGCAGCACAGAGGTCGGGTCCGAGAACCGGTGCAGTCTAGGTGTCCATCGACGGGCTAGTGAGGATGTGGCAGATGTCGTCGTCTGCACAGTCGGCGGGATCGAGCAGGCGGCTGTGTTCGAGGAGTGCTTCGAGCTCGGCTTGCAGCGCGGCAAGGTGCCGGATCCGTGCCCGGACGTCAGCGAGCTTGGAGTCGATGAGCGCGACCACGTGCGCGCAGGGCACGGTCCCGTCGTCGCGTAGGTCGATGATGCTGCGGATCTCCGACAGCGTGAGCCCAGCGCCCTGGGCCAGGTTGATGAACCGTAACCGGGCGAGCGTGGACTCGTCGTAGACCCGGTAGCCGTTGGCGCCCCGTTCGGCGTCGGGCAAGAGACCCTTGCGCTCATAGAACCGGACGGTCTGGCTGGTCACTCCCCCAGCCTCGGCAAGCTCACCGATCAACACTTTCGTCCACCCCTCACCCTTGACCTTCTACCACGGTACAAGGTTTAACGTCGCGGGCATGGACGTCTCCTTGCTGTACTTCGACGACTGCCCGAACTGGAAGGTCACCGACCAGCGGCTGGCCGCGATCGCTGCCGAGCGCCCCGATGTCGTGGTGACGCGTCACCGCGTCGAGACCATGGAGGCGGCCGAACGGCTGGGGTTCCACGGCTCGCCGAGCATCATGGTCGACGGCGTCGATGCCTTCGCCGAGCCCGGCGCCGGCGTGGGCTTTTCGTGTCGGGTCTACCGCACGCCCGACGGCCTGGCCGGGGCGCCCACGATGGAGCAGCTCCGGGATGTACTCGCCGTTACGGAGGAGGATGCGTGATGGCGCACACCTATGACCTGATCGTGATCGGTGCCGCCATGGCCGGTGTCTCGGCGGCAAACACGTGCGCTGCCGCGGGCTGGAGGGGTCGCGATCGTCGACGCACTCCCCTAGGCGGCACATGCGCTCTGCGCGGGGGGTGACCCAAAGAAGATCCAGCGTCGCGGCGCCGAGATCATCGACAGCGCCCGGCTGATGCGCGGCAAGGGCATCGACGATGCCGACCTGTCCCGCAGCTGGGCACGCCGGCGAAGCCGACGCCGCCGTTCCGGGGAGAGGTTTCCTGTCCACACCGGGTGCGACTTCACGCTCACCTCGCGCCCCCCTCGACGCCGTACCGCGGACACAAGGTGACTGCGTCCCCGACGGCGGCCAACAGCCGCTCCGCCGCGGCAAGCAGCTCGAGCGTGGCCTCGGGATGCGTCAAGGAGTAGACCGAAGCGCGACCCTGAGGGCCCGCAGGACCCCAGCCGCCGGGCAGAGCCCCCCGCAGCACGGCCCGAGTACCGGTATGGCTGACTCGGTTCGTACCCTTGGTTGCGATGTCTCTTGCCCGTCTCGACTGGTCCACGTCCGTGAGGTCACGGATCGTGTGGTCGTTCCTGCTCTGCGCGGTCGCGTTGGGCATCGTGGGCATGCATGGACTCACGCAAGGTGGTGACGCGTCCCAACCCATGGGGCACCACGTCGTTCAGGCCGTCGACATGGCCCCGGCCTCAGCGACGCCCGACTCCCCCGCTGCCAGCCCGGACGACTCCCCACCTGGCGAGAATGCAGGCCTGTTGACGCTGTGCCTGATGGTGCTCGTCCCCGTCATAGCTGTCGGACTGTGGCTGCTGGTGAGGTCACGGGTCGGCGGTTGGCGCCTGCGACGCGAGCCTGCCCTGGCGGTGCGGGTGATGGAGCTCGTCGTACCCCCGCAACCGCTGTGGCGGCAGTTGAGCGTTCTCCGGATCTGATCAGGCATCGGCGCATCCCCGCTGCGTCCTCTCATCGATGCCCACTTTCTTGATCACCTGGAGACTCCCCCATGCGCAGATCGCGCAACTCGTCGATCCTTCGTTCCCGCATCGCGCTGACCGCCAGCGTCTCTGCCGCGTGCCTGGTCCTCGCCGGCTGCGCCGGCTCCGACGGTGTCACTGACGGCGGCAGGATGGCGCCCGACGGCCCCGCCGACGAGTTCGGCCATATCCACTCCTTGGATGTGAACCCTGCCGACAACCGGCTCTACGTGGCCACCCACAACGGAGTGTTCGTCCTCGCCGACGACGGCTTCGAGCGAGTCGGCGACGGGGCCCAGGACACCATGTCGTTCACAATCGCCGGACCCGACCGCTTCCTCATCAGTGGCCACCCCGCGCCAGACTCTTCCGGGCCGGCCCACCTGGGCTTGACCGAGTCGACAGACGGAGGACGGTCTTGGCAGACCCTCTCGCTGGAGGGCGAGGTCGACTTCCATGCGCTCGAGGTTGCCGGGGACCGGGTGTACGGCGTGGACTCCCAGACCGGCCTCCTCAAGGTCAGCACCGACGGGAAGCAGTGGCGCGACCTCGGACAGCTTCCGGCCGCCGACGTGGCCGCCGACCCCGAGGACCCGGAGCGCCTGCTGCTCACCGACGGCCGCGGGTCCCTGGTCCAGCTCGAGGTGTCCGGCCAGCCGCAGCTGGTCGAGTCGGCGCCTCGCCTGGTGCTGCTGGACTGGGTCAGCAGCGACCTCCTGGTCGGCGTCGGGCCGGAGGGAGCGGTCCACACGAGCCGTGACGGTGGCGAGTCCTGGCAGGAGAGCGGGTCCCTGCCCGAGCCACCGCATGCGTTCACCGCCACCGAGGACCATTGGTACGCCGCCACCGAGTCCGGGGTCCTCACGTCCACCGACGAGGGGAACACGTGGACCGGGGTGACCTCGCAGTGAGCGGGATGCCTTCTCGGCGCGCCGTGTTGTCGGCCCTGGCAGTCGCCGCGGTGCCCGGCCTCGCCGCGTGCGGGGAGAGCTCTGCAAATCAGGGTCAGAGCTTCGCCAGCGGCGACGGGATCATCGAGCAGGTCCCGGTTGCCGAGCGGGGCGCGTTGCCGCCGATCACCGGTGAGCTGCTGCCGGGCGGTGATTACGACAGCCGCGAGATGCTCGGCATGGTCGTGGTCTACAACGTGTGGGGATCCTGGTGCGCACCATGCCGTGAGGAGGCACCCGCGCTCCGCAAGGTCGCCAAGCAGACCCGCGCCGACGGCGTCCGATTCATCGGTATCAACGTCCGCGACAACGACGCCTCGGCGCTCGCGTTCGAACGACGCTACAACATCCCCTACCCCAGCATCCGTACCGCCGACTCCCAGGAAGCGCTGCTCGCCTTCGGGTCCAAGCTTCCCCCGAGCGCAGTGCCCAGCACGATGATCGTCGACCGGGAGGGCCGGCTCGCGGCTCGGGTGATCGGGAAGACCAGCTACGGCACGCTCTCCGCGCTCGTCGAAGACGTGCTCGCTGAAGACGGGGGGCGAGGATGACGACAGCTGCTGCTGCCGCCGCGCAGGGAGTGGGCGACATAGTCCTGTCCGGGCCGCTGGTCGTCGCGCTGCTGATCGCGGTCGCCGCCGGCGCAGTGTCCTTCTTCTCCCCGTGCTGCCTGCCGCTGGTCCCCGGCTACCTGTCCTACGTCGCCGGGCTCGCCGGATCGGACTCCACACGAACACAGTCCGATGCTGGCCACGCCCCCGAGCCCGGCGACGGCGCCAGTGGCGTCACGGTCAAGGCACCCCCGCTGAGACGCTCAGCACAGCGGTCCCGCACTCTGCTGGGTGCGGTGCTGTTCGTGGCCGGGTTCTCGGCGGTGTTCACCAGCTACGGTGCCCTGTTCGGGAGCTTCGGGTCGCTGCTAATGATCCACCAGGACACCTTGGTGCGGGTGCTCGGCGTGTTCACGATCCTGCTCGGGCTGATGTTCACCGGCCTGTTCTGGCGGATCCCCCTAGCCGGGCGGACGTTCCGACCGGCCTACCGTCCCCGCGCCGGCCTCGCCGGAGCACCCCTGGTCGGGGTGCTCTTCGGGCTGGGCTGGACCCCCTGCATCGGCCCGACCCTGGCTGCGGTGCTCACGCTGTCGACGAGCTCCGGCGACGCCGGCCGGGGTGCGCTGCTCACGTTCGCCTACAGCGCCGGGCTCGGCATCCCGTTCATCCTGGCCGCCTTGTCGGTCACCAAGGCGATGTCGACGTTCTCCTGGGCCCGTCGGCACGCCCGGGCGGTGATGTGGACCGGCGGCGCGATGCTGATCCTGCTCGGAGTACTCCAGGTGACCGGCCTGTGGATGCAGCTGATCAGCCGCCTCCAGGGCGTGATCGCGAACTGGCAGGTTCCTCTGTGACCGCGGACCGCCGCCTGCTCAGCGCCGGCGGCCGCGGGTGGTGCTCCACCACCCCAGCCCCAGGAGGAGCAGTACGACGACGAGCGCGATCGTCCAGCTCGTGGCCGAGCCCAGACCCGGCCCTGCGCCCTCCACTCCCCCTGGTCCGGCGCCGGCGTGCAGCTTCTCGATGCTGTAAGGACTCACGGTTTCCCTTCCCAGTCAGGCTTCGACAACACATGCCCTGGTTACCCCCAGGGGTATGTTTGAAACGGCAGGCGAGAACCAGTCGGATACGTCTTGGAGGTCCGCAGTCATGACCATGGTCCTGTACGCAGCCCTCTTGGTCGTGGGTGTGACGCTGCTCGCCATCACCGCTCTCCGTGTCCTGATCGGCGGCATCGCCGACTCCCCCGGCCGGACGACGCCTGCTCGCCCGACTTCGAGCAGATCAGCGCAGCGAATTCTGGAGGAGAGATATGCGGCGGGTGAGCTGAGCACCGACGAGTTCCAACGCCGCCTACGCGTTCTCCAGGGAGGGGGCCGATGAAGCCGATCAGCCGGCGGGCCGTGCTCACCATGGGAGGGCTCGGCCTGGCCAGCACCGCCGTCGGCGGCACCGGCATCTGGCGCGAGCTCAACCCATCCCTGCTGGATCCGGCCACCGGGGAGTCGTTCACCCAGCCGGAGGTCCTGCGCAGCCAGGGCGGCCGGCTCCAGGTACGTCTCGAGGCCGCACTCGGAACGCACGAGGTGGCCGGGCGGGAGGCACGGACGATGGGATACAACGGGGGTGTTCCCGGGCCCACCCTGCGGCTGCGTCCCGGTGACACCCTGCGCCTGGACCTGGTCAACCGCCTGGAGGAGGTCACGAACCTCCACGTCCACGGTCTGCACGTCTCGCCCGAGGGCAACGGCGACAACATCTTCCTCGCCGTCGAACCTGGGCAGACGCAGCGCTACGAGCACCGACTGCCCGACGACCACCCGCCCGGTATCTACTGGTACCACCCGCACCACCACGGCCACGTCGCCGACCAGATCTTCGGTGGCCTCTACGGCGCGATCATCGTCGAGGACCCCGCCGACAAGATCGACGTCGACCGGGAGCGGGTGATGGTGATCTCCGACACCACCCTTGACCCCGGCGGCTCCCTGGTCACACCCTCCACCATGGAGCAGATGATCGGCCGCCAAGGCGAGCTGGTCCTCGTCAACGGCCAGAGCGCGCCGCGCCTCAAGGGACGCTCCGGGGAACGCGAGCGGTGGCGAATCGTGAACGCGTGCACCTCCCGCTACCTCGCCCTGGACCTGCCCGGCCAGGAGTCGCGAGTCGTCGGGCGTGACGTGGGGCGTCTGGCCCAAAACGTCGCACTCGGCGACGTCGTCCTCGCTCCCGGAAACCGGCTCGACCTCGTCGTGGACCTGCGCGAGGGCAGCAGCGAGCTCATCGCGCAGCCGGTGGACCGCGGAGGCATGGTGGGCGGGATGATGGGTGGCGGTGGCCCGAGCTTCGGCGAAGACGGGCCGGTCACGCTGGCTCGGGTCGAGGTCGGCTCGGGTGATGCTCGCGACCGGGGCGGCATCCCCGCGGCGCCGAGCCTGCGGGACCTGCGCGACGCCGAGGTCGACCAGCGCCGTTCGATCATCTTCCAGATGGGCATGGGCGGGATGATGGGCGGCGGGGCCGGCCCGATGAGCTTCACCTTCGACGGCCTGGAGTTCGACGCGGACCGCATCGACCAGCAGGTCCGCCTCGGCACCGTCGAGGAGTGGACCATCGGCAACGACAGCCCGCTGGACCACCCCTTCCACCTGCACGTGTGGCCGATGCAGCTGCTCGAGGTCAGCGGCCGCGAGGTTGCTGAACCGCTGTGGCTCGACGTGGTCAACGTCCCCGCCCGCAGCCAGGTCACGGTCCGGGTGGCGTTCGAGGACTTCGGCGGCAAGACCGTCTACCACTGCCACATCCTCGACCACGAGGACCGCGGCATGATGGGCACCGTGCTGGCCCAGTGATTCGACTCGGCAATCTTTCCGACGACGCGAGAGAGGTGAGCACCATGATGGGCAACGGATGGGGCATGGGCTGGATGTGGTTCATCTGGCCGCTGGTCATTCTCGGCATCATCCTGCTGGTCGTGTTCCTCGTCCGCGGCTCCACGACCAGGACGCCGGGGAACGGCGGCGAAGCCGCTCCCCCACGCGGTGGCGAGAGCGGGCGAAGTCACGCACAGGACATCCTCGACGAGCGGTACGCGCGCGGGGAGCTCACCGACGAGGAGTACCAAGAGCGGCTCCGGCACCTGAGGGGCGATTCCGACCGGTGACCACTGGCCGCTGGCGGCAGCGTTCCTCCTGCTCATGTCAGGTCGAACTGCTCAGGCGCGGCAGTGAACTCTGCGCGGCAACCCTCCGAGCAGAACCACAGGGTGCGTCCCTTCCAGTCTGTGTGAGCTCCTGTCGGCTCGACCGGCATCCGGCAGACGGGGTCGATCACGAGCGCCGCGACGGTCTTGAACCGACCGTCCTCAAGCCACAGGACACGGTCTGCGACCTCACGGAGCCGGTCGTCGTGGGAGACGATGACGATCGAGCGGTTGTCCTCGTCGGCGAGCTGCCGCAGCAGGCGCGCGAGGTCGCGGCCCCGGGAGGCGTCGAGGTTGGCGGTGGGCTCGTCGGCGAGCAGCACCGGGGGGTCGTTGGCGAGGGCTCGGGCGACCGAGACCCGCTGCTGCTCGCCGCCCGACATCTGCGAGGGCCGCGCGGTCGCCCGGTGTGCCAGTCCGACCCGGTCCAGGAGGTGCTTGGCCCGGTTGTGAGCGGCGGTGCCCTTGGTGCCGGCGATGTTGGCGGCGACCGCGATGTTCTCGGTGGCGGTCAGGGCGTCCAGCAGTGCGTAGTCCTGGAAGATGAACCCGAAGGTGTGCGCGCGGAGCGTCGGGAGCTCGCGTTCCGATGTGGTGGCGAGGTCGATGCTGTCCTGGTGCCGACCCGTGACCACGATGGAACCGGCCGTGGGTCGGAGCAGGGCCCCGAGCATCAGCAGCAGCGTGGTCTTGCCCGAGCCGCTGGGGCCCATCACCAGGAGCACCTCACCGGCGTGCACGTCGAGGTCGACCTCGCGGACGGCGGCCACCTGGGCCACACCCTGGCCGTAGGTCTTGGTCAGGCCGCGTACGGCGACGATGACCGACCCCTCCTGCACGTTGGGCTCTCCGTTGGTGGTGTTGTGGATGACGGTCATCGTGTCTCCCTGAATGCGGTTGCCGCGTCGAGGGTGGCGATGCGGCGCAGCGGCCACAAGGCGGCGAGCAGGCCCACTGCGAGCGCCCCCAGCGTGGTCTGAATGAGCGCGGCCGAGGTGAGGCTGATACTGACTGCCGGCGCCAGCAGCGGCAGGGTCCAGGACAGCAGCTGGGCCAGGAACGTGGCGAGCAGCGAGGAGAGCGCGACCGTCCACAGCACCTGCACGGTCACGCTGCCGGCCAGCCGGCCGGTGGTCGCGCCGAGGGCCTTGAGGACGGCGTACTCACGGAGACGGTTCAACGTGGCCGTCATCAGCCCGAGTGCGATCACCGCGAGCGCGATCAGTAGCCCGATGGTGGACATCAGGCGGAGCAGGTCGGCGCTCATGTCGGTGACGATGCGCGCCTCGGACGCGGTGAACTCCTCGCGGGTCTGGACCGTGACCCCGGGGACAGCTTGACGGATCCGGTCGGCGACCGTGCTCGCGTCTGCGGACGAAGCGGTGCCGACCAGCAGGTATGAGGGAACGGCGTGGTGGATCCTCGCGAACTCGGGCTGGGAGACGAAGACGGTGGTGTTGGTGATGCTGGAGCCGCCCGAGGACAGTCCGACCACCTCGAGTCGCGCACCGAGCGCGGTGACCGTGTCGCCGACACCGACCTCAAGGCTCTCGGCGGCCTGCTCGTCCACGATCACCTCCCCCGCTCCGGGTGTGCGGCCGGTCACGAGCGCCGCCGGCCCGCCGCGGTCCGTGCTGGTGTCGTAGCCGATCAGGTAGGACAGCTGCCTGCCTTGCGGACCGGCGACGGAGCCGGAGGCGAACCCGATCGGGGCGACCCAATCGACTCCGGCCACCGAGCGGACCCGCGAGGCGGCATCCGGCGGCAGAGCGGAGGCGCTCATGTGCATCGTCTTGACGCCGTTCTGGGAGACGAACACCTGCGCCGGGGAGGTGCGGATGTAGCGGGTGACCTGGTCGATGGCGCCGGCGAAGATCCCATCGAGCACCAGTACCAGCAGCAGGGCAGCGGCGACGCCGAGCACGGTGAGGGTCGCGCGGCGATGCTCGGCGAACAGGAACCGTCGCCCGACCGGCACACCTCTGGAGCGACCCCGTGTTCGAGGTGTGAGGACGGCCATGTTTCGGTTCATCATCGGCTCCGAAACGCCGTGGCCGCGTCGAGCCGGTTGAGCCGACGTGCGGGCATCCACGCGGCCAGCACCGCCATCGCGGCTGCAGCAGCCGCGGTCCGCGCCACCGTCCCAGCGGTGAGCGCCACAGGGAACGCCGGTCGCCACCACGCGAGCAGCTCCCGCGTGAGGAGCAGCAGAAGCACGGCGGCGAGGGCACCTGCGACGGTGAGCGTGACGGTCTCGGCGACGGCGACCCGGCGTATCCGGCCGGGCGTGGCACCGAGAGCCTTGAGGACGCCGAGGTCGCGCTGTTGTTCGGTGACCCGGGTGTAGGCGACCAGTGCCACGATCAGCGTGCCGGCTGCGAAGGCGACAGCGACCATCAGTTTGACCGGGGAGCCGTAGATCTGGGTGGCCAGGGTCAGCGAGGCCTCCCGGAGCTGGCCTGGGGTGCGGACCGTCATCCCTTGGTCGCGGAGCCTTTCAGCGACGACACCCGGGCTGTCGGTGCTGACGAGCACCGCGCCCGTGGTGACGCCGGCGCCCAGCATCCCGGTCATCGCCTGGGTGGTGGTGAACAGCAGCGGGGTCATGAACATGGCGGTGTCTTCGGTGAGGCCCACAAGTTTCATCGGGTGCCCGAACATGGGCAGCCGGTCGCCGAGACCGAGGCCGTGCTGGTCGGCGAACAGGGCGTCGACCGCGACCTCCTCGGCGGTGGCAGGTGCGCGACCTTCGGCGAACGCCCACGGACCACCGGACCCGCTGGGTTCGCTGGCGACCGCCGCCACCGCGGCCTTGCCGTGCGGCAGCTCGAGGATCAGGTACATGGTCCGGATCAACGAAGTGTCGGTGACCCCGGCCGTGCGCGCGATCTGGGTTGCCGAGGCAGCGGGAAGCACACCGGGGTCGGCGAACAGGCTCTCTGTGCCGGGCGGTACGACGACCAGATCGGCACCGAGATGGTCGTCGTAGAGGGTGACCCGTTCTTGGACACCGGCCCACAGGCCGTTGAGCAGCAACATCAGCATCAGTGCCAGGCCGATGCCGAGGATCCCGGCGCCGGTTCGCACCGGCCGCGCGGCGAGCAGCCGCCTGGTCACCGGAACCTGGTCCCTGCGCTGTGACATCGCGGTCACTTCCTCCACCACAGCGGAGCCCGCCGCGGCGTGCCGGTGCTACTTGTGGCTGTGTCCCCCGGGCATCATGAACATCATCGCCGCCATCATGCCTAGGCACACCAGTGCGAGGATCACGCCGGTGCCCCCTGCGCCGGTGAGCACCAGGAAGCCGGCGATCAACAGCATCGGGACGCACATCAGCAGCATCATCAGGCCGTGGCCACCGTGGGGCGACCGAGCGTCGGATCCGGGAGCCCCGGCGGGGTGGTGGTCGAGTGCCCGGGGGTCGGGGTTGGTCTCGTGACGTGGTGTTGTCATGGACTTCGCTCCTTTCTGGTCAGTCGGTGTGGTGGGCGCTGTGTTCGGCGGGGCTGGGGGTGCCGGCCGGTTGGGGCGCCTCGGCGGGCTCGGAGCTGCTGATCGCCGGTCCGATCACGAAAGCGGAGATCGAGAACATGACCGCGAAGACCGCAACCGCGAGGGCCGGGGCCTTCCAGGTGCCGAACCGCCGGTGCAGACGGCGCAGCAGCGGGATTGACAGCAGCAACCCGAGGGCGCCGAAGAGCAGGTTGCCGCCGACTCCGACGACGAAGGCGGCACCGGCGAAGAGGCCGATGTGGTGCAGGACATGCGGGGCCAGCCCCATGACCGTGGCGATGACCGCGGTCACCGCGCTCCAGACCGCCGCCAGCGGACCGCCCGGCTCGGACTCCGAGACGGGGAAGTCCCGTTCGCCGTCCGCTGGCGCAGTCGCCGCGACGTGGTTGTGGTGGTCGTGTGACATGGCGGTCTCCTAGGCCCGGTACGACAGGGTCGTCATCATGCCCGCCTCGGCGTGGTAGATGTTGTGGCAGTGTGCGGCCCACTGGCCGGGGTTGTCGGCGTCGAGGTCGACCTCGACGGTCTGCATCGGCCGCACGACGACGGTGTCCTTGCGGACCCCGTTTCCGACCAGGGCGAAGGTGTGCCCGTGCAGGTGCATCGGGTGGAACATCATCGAGTGGTTGGCGAACCGCAGCCGCACCCGCTCCCCCGCACTCACATCGAGGGCGTCTGCGTCGCGGAACGTGGTGCCGTTGATGGTCCACCGGTACGGCGCCATCGACCCGCCCAGAACCAGGTCGTGCGTGCGGTCTGGTGTCCGCCGCGCGAGCTGGACTTCCTGGGCGGGCTTCAGGTCGGTGCCGAGCAGGACGCGACCGTTCAGCTCGCGGGGACGGACATCGGCCGGGGGTGTCCGTCCGGTGCCGGTGCGCACGACCGCGAGCCCCTGGCCGTTCTTGCCCTCGGCTGCGGCGACGAGCGGGAAGACGCCGTCACCGAGCGTGACGGTGACGTCGAACCGCTCCCCCATCCCGATCAGGAGGGCGTCGGTGGGCACCGGCACGACGGGGAAGCCGTCACTGTGGGTGAGGGTCATGCGGTGCCCACCGAGCGCGACCCGGAACGCGGTGTCGGAACCGGCGTTGACGAACCGGATCCGGACCCGTTGCCGAGGTTTGCCGGTCAACGTCACCGGCGCGTCCGCGGTGCGTCCGTTGACCAGGTAATGCGGGTAGTCGACGTCGCCGGCGCCGCCGAGGATGCGGGACTGCATCCCCTCCCCCGCCATGCCGGACATGGACCCGTGGTCCATCCCGCCCATGGAGCCGTGGTCCATCCCGCCCATGTCACCCGAGCCGCTGTCGGCCTCGAGGTCGGTGAGCACGTCGTCGGGGGTGCGGCCGGTTCCGTCGATCCAGTCGTCGAGGACGACCACCCACTCGTCGTCGTAGTCACCGGGCTCGTTGGGGTCGTCGACCACCAGAACGCCGTACAGACCGCGGTCGAGCTGGACGCCGGTGTGCGGGTGGTAGAAGTACGTGCCCGGATCGGGGACGGTGAACTCGTAGCGGAAAGACCCGCCGACGTCGATCGGGTCCTGTGTCATCCCCGGCACGCCGTCCATGTCGTTGCGCAGCGCGATGCCGTGCCAGTGCACGCTCGTCTGGTCGGGAAGCCGGTTGTCCACGTCCACGCGGAGCACGTCTCCCGCGGTCGCGCGCAGCAGTGGGCCGGGCACGGTGTCGCCGTACGCCCAAGTGGTGACCACCCGACCGCCGAGGTTGAGCGTGACCGGCGCCGGCGTCAGCTTGGCGGCGACGGTTACGGCACCTGGACGCCGCCGTGCCTTCTCGGCGTCGGCGACGGCTCGCACGGCCGGGGTTACCGGCACCTCTTGGCTGCAGGCGGCCAAGCCCCCGAGCGTGAGCACGCCCGTGAGGCCGGCAGCTCCACGGACCAGGCCGCGGCGGGTGAGGTGGGACAACGTCAGACTCCTTCATCGGTGGTGACCCAGGGCGCCCCTGGCGGTGCTGGGGAAAGCGTCAGTGGACCGAGGTGCGGAGCACGTCCTGGCGGGCGTGGTACTCCTCGGCATCGATCTCGCCGCGCGCAAAGCGCTCGTCGAGGATCTCCATCGGGTCACGCGAGCGGCCGTCGGTGTTTCGGTCGTCGCTGCGGGTAGTGCCGCGGAAGATCGCGACCAGTCCCCAGACGACCAGACCCCAGAAGGCCACCATCATCAGAGTCATCACCAGCCAGCCACCCCAGCCCCAGGCTCCGTCGCCATACCAACCCATCATCGTCTCCAGCTCCCTTCATCGCTTTCGTCTCAGCATCCGCCGACCACCCTGTGGATCGGGTCGTGGTCCTATGAAGGTTTGTTGAAGAAACCCGACCAGCGTTCCGACGCGCGTGAAGCCACGTTGGGGGCTGACACGATGGGCCCTATGAGTGAGAAGTCAACGGCTGGAGCCCCGACCGAACGCGCCGGTGCCGGTGCCAGCGCACGGCCGCTCTCGGGCCTGCGAGCAATGGTGATCGAGGACGAGACCCAGCTCGCGGCCGTGGTCGGCAGCTACCTCGAGCGAGACGGGTTCGAGGTCGCCCTGGTCCACGACGGCGCACAAGCTGTCACCACCGCGCGCGAGGTCGACCCCGACGTGATCGTGCTCGACCTCGGCCTGCCCGGTCTCGACGGGGTCGAGGTCTGCCGACGGGTGCGGACCTTCTCCGACGCCTACATCATCATCCTCACCGCCCGCAGCGACGAGGTCGACACCCTCATCGGACTGTCGGTCGGCGCAGACGACTACATGACCAAGCCGTTCAGCCCCCGAGAGCTCATTGCACGGGTGCAGGCGATGCTGCGTCGCCCCCGCCCACTGCGCGAGCCCGACGCGCTTGAAGACGCCCGAACCTTCGGTGACCTGAACGTCGACCCGGTCGGCCGCGACGTGTGGCTCGCCGGTGCACCGGTGTCCCTGACCCGCACCGAGTTCGACCTCCTCGCCACCCTCTCCGAACGACCCCGGATGGTGTTCAACCGCCGCCAGCTCATCGACCAGGTGTGGGGCGAGACCTGGGTCGGCGACGAGCACCTCGTCGACGTCCACATCGGACATCTTCGCCGCAAGCTCGGCGACGACGCCGCCGAAGGCAAGTTCATCCGCACCGTCCGCGGTGTCGGCTACCGCATGGGAACCGGCCAGTGACCATCCTGAGCCCCCCGGGAAGGTCGCGAAGCCGGTCAGGTTTCGGCAGCCGGCTGCTCATCGGCCAGACCCTCGTCGTCGTTGCCGGCGCCCTCACCACCTGGCTGGTCGCCTCAGCGGTCGGCCCCGGCATCTTCCACGACCACCTCGATCGCGCCGGTGTAGGACACACCCCTGCCGAGACCGACCACGTCGAGGAGGCCTTCGCCTCAGCCCTCCTGGTCTCACTGTCGGTCGCGCTTCTCGCCGCCGTGGTCGCAGCCCTCGCCGTCTCGTGGTACTTCAGCCGACGAGTCCAACGCTCGATCGCGCCCGTGACCCAAGCCGCGTCCCAGATCGCCGCCGGCCGCCACGACGCCCGGGTCCCCGACCCCGGCCTGGGCGGGGACTTCGCCACACTCACCCGCACCTTCAACGCACTCGCCGAAAGGCTGGCAGCCGTCGAGACCACCCGCCGCCGGATGCTGGCCGACCTCGCGCACGAGATGCGCACCCCGCTGGCCACCATCGACGCCCACCTCGAGGCCGTCGAGGACGGCGTCCGCAACCTCGACCAGGACACCCTCGGTGTCCTGCGGGACAGCACCCAGCGGCTGCGCCGGCTCGCCGAGGACATCGGCGCCGTCTCCCACGCCGAAGAAGGAGGGCTCGACATCCACCCGCGTGCCGTCGACCCGGGCGCCCTCGCCGACGCAGCCGCCGACGCGGCCCGCGACCGGTACACCGCCAAGGCCGTGCGTCTGCAGACCCGGCTGCACACCCATCAGCCCGTCCTGGCCGACCCCGACCGGATCGGGCAGGTGCTGACCAACCTGCTCGACAACGCGCTGCGGCACACACCGCCCGGAGGCGTGGTCACGCTCGGCTGCGACCAGATCGATAGATGGATCCAGTACACCGTCACCGACACCGGCGAAGGCATACCCGCCGAACACCTCGACCATGTCTTCGACAGGTTCTTCCGGGTCGACACCGCCCGTGACCGTGCCCACGGCGGGAGCGGCATCGGGCTGAGCATCGCCAAAGCCCTCGTCGAGGCACACGGTGGCGGCATCAGCGTCGACAGTGGGGGACCCGGTCGTGGCACGACGTTCAGGGTGCGGCTACCGGTCGGCCAGACCTGACGCGTTCACGGCGAGAACATCGCCCACAGGACGCCGGCTCCGATTCCGAGCAGCAGGCTGAGGACGGCGGTGGTCACGGCCGTCGCCGCTGACCACGGCCGTGGCATGAACGCACCCGTCATCGTGCGCGCCGGCGGCTCGCCTCTCCCATAGACGGGTGCGATCCAGCGCAGGTAGTAGAAGAGGCTGACCACGGTGTTGACGAAGACCAGCACCGCCAGCCAGGCGTGGCCTCCGTCCCAGACGGCGGCGGTGGTGGTGAGCTTGCCGGCGAAGACCACGGTGGGCGGGGTACCGACGAGACCGAGCAGCGCCACGACGAGTGCCGCGCCCAGCCACGGCCGGGCGCGGCCCATGCCGCGGTAGGAGTCGAGGTCTCGCCTGTCGGGAAAGGCGGTCGTGACCGCGAACGCCGCGAGGTTGGTGACGGTGTAGCCGGCGAGGTAGAGCAGTAGCGAGGGCAGGGCCAGGTCGCTGCGCGCGGCCACCGCGACCGGGACGAGCAGGTAACCGACCTGACTGACGGTGGACCAGCCAAGCAGCCGCCGGGGGTCGCTCTGCCAGTAGGCGGCGAGGTTGCCGAGCGTCATGCTCGCGACGGCGAGTACCCCGATCAGCAGCGGCCATGCAAGTGTGTCGGGGAGCATCGCGACGAGGCGGTAGGCCGCGACGACGCCGCCGATCTTCGGCACGGTGGTGAGGAACGCCGCAACCGCACCCCCCGCGCCCTGGGCGGCGTCGGGCACCCAGAAGTGGGCGGGAACACCACCGGCCTTGAACATCAGCCCCCCGAGCACCGCCACGACGCCAGCGGCCACAGCGCCTGCCGGCGCGTCGGCGAGACGCTCAGTGAGGTCGGCGTACGACGTGGTTGCGGACACGCCGTACAGCAGCGTGATCCCGACCAGCAGGAGGATGCCGAAGAGGGCGCCGAGCAGGTAGGTCTTCATCGCGGCCTCGGCGCCGTGGGGCGTGCGCGCGATGCCGATCAGGCCGTAGAGCGGGATGCTGGCGAGCAGGAACCCGACCGCGACCACGAGCAGGTCGTCGGCGCCGGCGAGGACCAGGGTGCCGGTGGTGGCGAACAGCAGGAGTGCGTAGGTCTCACTCTCCCGCGGTGAGCCCGCGATCTCGTCCGAGGCCAGCGCCAGCACGATGAAGGTGCCGAGCGCGGCGATGATCCGCGCGACGCCGGTGGCGGTGTCGACGGTGAAGGTGCCCTCCATCGCCGCCTGCGCCGGGCCGGGCAGGTCCACCGCGGCGAGGACGGTCGCAGCGACCAGCGCGGCCGCGGCGACGATGCGGGTGACCCACTGGCGGGTCCGCGGGAGGAAGGATCCGCTGACCAGGACTGCGAGCCCGCCGAGGAACAGCACGATCTCCGGCAGGAGCAGGGCCGGCCGCATGGCCATGGACTCCACCGCGGGCTACCTCCCGACGAGCTCGACGGCGACCTGAGCCGCGGGCTCGATGACGTCGAGCAGGGGCCGGGGCAGCACTCCGATCAGGAGTGAGAGCAGGAGGAGTGGACCGACCGACCAGACCTCGGCGGGGTGGAGGTCGCCAAAGCCGGCGGACCGGCCGCGGGTCTCGCCGGTGAAGATCCGCTGCAGCGCGCGGAGGAACAGCGCGGCGGTGATGAGGATCCCGACGAGCGCCACAGCCGTCACGGGCGCGGCGGCGATGCTGCCGGTGAAGATCTGGAACTCCGCGATGAAACCCGACAGTCCCGGCAGGCCGAGAGAGGCGAAGGCACCGACGGCGAAGAACGCCGCGAACCGAGGCGCGGGTGCCGCCAGGCCGCCATAGGAGTCCATGTCGTAGGTCCCTGCCCGGTCCTGGAGGACGCCGGCGAGGAGGAACAACGCGCCGGTGATCAGGCCGTGGCTGACCATCTGAGTGACCGCCCCGGTGACCGCGACGGCGCGGGCCTGCGCGGTGTCGTCGGCGACGATGCCCGCGGCGCCCACGGCCAGGATGATGTAGCCCATGTGGTTCACCGAGGTGTAGGCGACCATGCGCTTGAAGTTCGTCTGCGCCAGCGCCACCAGCGCGCCGTACACCACCGAGACGATCCCGACGGCGACGATCACGCCGGCCCAGGCCCGCCAGGCCTCGGGGAGCATCGGCATCGCGATCCGGACGAAGCCGTAGGTGCCCATCTTCAGCAGGACTCCGGCCAGGACGGCCGAGCCGATCGCGGGTGCGTCGGTGTGGGCGGGCGGCAGCCAGGTGTGGAACGGGACTGTGGGGGTCTTCACCGCCAGCCCGACCAGGATCGCGGCCAGCACCAGCCCACCCGCCAACCCGGAGCCGGCCAGCGGGGTCTGCTCGGCGAGCTCGACCATGTCGAAGGTGTGCGGGTCCGCGGCGATGTAGAGGCCGATGAAGCCGACCAGCAGGGCGAGGGAGCCCAGGAACGTGTAGAGGAAGAACTTCATCGCCGACCTGGCGGCGTCGCCGTGGCCCCAGCCGGCGATCACGAAGTACATCCCGACGATCGAGAGGTCGAAGAAGACGAAGAACAGGATCAGGTCGGCCGAGACGAACAGGCCCATGCTCACGCTCTGCAGGAACAAGAACAGCGCGGCCTGCATGCGTGGGCGGTCGGTCTCGCGCAGCGCGAAGACCGCGCAGGCCAGGAAGATCACCGCCGTCATCGCGATGAGCGGCAGGGACAGCCCGTCGACGCCGAGGTGGTAGCTGCTGTTCACCCCGGGGATCCACGCGGCTTGCTCCTCGAACGCCAGCCGCCCGGCCGCCGGGGACTCGTAGCGCAGCCACACCGCGACCACGAGAGCCAGGTCCACGGCTGCGATCGCGACCCAGGCCCACCGCGAAGCGGTGTCGCCGAGCTTGGGCAGCGCGACCAGCACCAGCGCAGCGGCCAGGGGCAGGAAGACGATCAGACTGAGCACGTTCACCTCACCGTGACGAGGAGCAGGACACCGAGCGCGAGGACCGCGACGGCCTGGATGTAGTACTGGTGGAGCAGACCGGTCTGCGGCTGCCGGGCCAGCCGGCCGAGGCCGCGCAGCCAGCCGGCGACTGCCTCGACGGCTCCGTCGAGCCGGCGGTCGTCGTCGCGGGCGGCGCGCTCCGCGGCCCGCAGCGAGCCCCGGGAGGTCGCCTCGACGGCACCGTCGAGGACCCGGTCGTCGAAAGTGCCCGCCCGCCGCGCGAGAGCGAGCGTTGCCGAGGCCGCCCCGGTGACCGCACGGTCCAGGACCCGGTCGTCGAAGCGGGCGAGCGCCTCCGCCAGCGCCAGTGTGGGGCGTACGACTGAGACCTGTGTCGCGTGCTCCAGCCCCAGCCAGCCCAGGGCCCAGCGTGGCTCCGGCAGCGGCCGCGACCACACGAGCGCCAGCACCGTCACCGCGATCACGACCGACGCGGCCATCTCCCCCGGGGTCGGGTGGAGCGGCTCCTCGCCGAGGGCTCGGGCGACCGTGTCACCGACGGGTGGCAGTGCCAGCAGACCGAGCACGGTTGCGCCGACCGCGAGCACGACCAGCGATGCCTGCTCGAGCATGCCGATGTGGCGGGTGCCCGGCTCCTCCTCGTCGTGATGCCGCTCGGCCTCGGCCCGCTCCGCGTCGGGGACGTGCCGCCACAGGACGACCAGGATCTTTCCGGCGTAGGCCGCCGACAGAGCGGCCGCGGCGAGCCCGACGGCGTAGAGCCACGGGGACTCCTCCAGCGCCGCGGCCAGCACCGCGTCCTTGGTCGCCCACAGCGCGAGCGGGGCCACGCCGGCCAGCGAGAGCGCGCCGAGCGTGGCGGTGAAGCCGACCAGCCGCCAACGTCGTGCGACGCCACGCAGACCGGCGAGGCGTTTGGTGCCGAGCGCGGTGAGCCAGGCCCCGGCGGCGAGGAAGAGCAGCGCCTTGGTCGACGCGTGTGCGACCAGGTGGGCCGCTCCCCCGCTCACCGAGGCGAGCCCGGCGCCCATGACCACGAACCCCAGCTGTGCCGACGTCGACGCGGCGAACAGCTGCTTGAGGTCACGCTGTGCGACGGCCACCGCACCGAGCAGCAGGGCGGTGAGCGCACCGACCCAGGCCGCGGCAGGCGCGGCCCAGCCGGTGGCGGCCAGCAGCGGCTCCGTGCGCAGCAGCAGGTAACCGCCCATGGCGACCATCGCGGCGGAGTGCAGCAGCGCGCTGACCGGGCTGGGGCCCTCCATCGCGCGCGACAACCAGAACGAGAACGGCAGCTGGGCAGCCTTGCCGAGCGCAGCGACGAGGACGCCCGCCGCGACCACATGCCGCCATCCCTCGCTGCTCGCCGGGAGGTCAGCGAGGGTCAGGCCGGCGCCCCCGGCGAGTGCGGCACCGGCGGCGAGGTAGAGGCCGACGTCCGCCGTACGCGTGGTCACGAACGCGGTCAGACCGGCGGAGACCCGGTGGTCGTCGCGCCACCAGAAGCCGATCAGGGCGTACGACGTCGCGCCCATGACCTCCCAGGCGAACAGCAGCGCAGGGAGTGTCTCGGCCGTGGCGGTGACGAGAGCGCTCGAGGCGAAGAGCAGCATGAGCCCGTGGAACCGGGCCCGCGACTTCCGGATCTCGCCGGCGGAGAAGACGAGCACCAGCAGGGTCACGACCGCCACCGTCGGGACGACCAGCGCGGACAGGGCGTCCACACCGAGGGCAAAGTCGCTCCCGGCCATGAACGGGACCGACACCCCCGGCCGGGCGAGGGCGACAACCATCGAGAGCGAGGCTGTGACGGCAGCCGTGGCCACCGAGACGGCCGCCGCCGCCCGCTCGAGGCGTGACAGGGCGAGTCCGCCACCCACCAGGGCGGGGAGCAGCACGAGCAGCCAGAGGGCGGTCTGAGTCATCGTCCCGCTCACCCCGACAGGTCCGTGGCCATGTCGGTCATGTCCGCGTTGCGTTCGCGGTGCAGCAGCGTGGCGACCGCGAACCCCATCGCCATCTCCAGGGTCATCGCGGCGATGATCACCATCAGCAGCACCTGCCCGCTGGGGTTGGGCGCGAGGAACCACCAGAAGCCGGCGGCCGCGAGGATGACCGAGTTGATCATGAGTTCCAGGCCCATCATCACCATCACCACGACCTGCTGGGAGATCGCGCCGTACAGCCCGACGCTGAAGATCCCGGCGGCAATCAGGAGGGTCGCCTCGAGCGTCATCGACCGACACCTCCCGCCTGGGGGTCGTCCGCGGGGCGCTGCCTCAAGTCGTCGCCGAACCGGTCGTAGCGGCTGCGATGCGCCGCGAGGACGACGCCGGCGACGATGGTGGCCACCATGACCGGGCTGATCACGGCCATCACCAGCATCTTCGGGCCCATCAGCGCCTCGCCGAGGGCGACCGTCACGTCCGGCGGTGGGCTGCCGCGGCGCTCGGGCCAGTCGATGACGAGGATGCCTGCGGCCAGCGTGAGGAACGTGGCGACAGCGACGCCAAGGGCCGCCCGGTTGCTGTGCACCATGCTCATCGGCATCAGCGCGGGGTTCATCCCCATGAACATCACCATGTAGACGGCCATGATCGCCATCTCCATGACCATCATCAGGATCGTCACCACGCCGACGTAGTTCTGCTGCAGGAAGAGCACCTGCAGGCCGACCGCGATGAAGGACAGCGCGAGGGCGTACGTCGCCCGGGCCATCGAGTCGACGTAGAACACCGCCGCACCGGCCAGCACCGCGACGGTCCCGAAGCCCCAGAAGGCGATGTCGAGCAGCACGGTCACGACCTCCCCACCATCACGACGGCAACGACGAGGTCCTGCAGCAGTACGGCCGGGAGCAGCAGCATCCAGCCCACCTCCATGAACGTGTCGGGCCGGAACGCGGGCACGCGCCGACGTAGCCAGACCAGGACCGCGAGCACCGCCACGGTCTTCACCAGGACCCACGCCCACGCCGGCAACACCGGGCCGGCGCCACCCCCGAGGAACATCGGCACCGCGAACGCGGCCCCGGCAGCCAGGAGCGCGTAGCGCCCGGTCTCGAAGACCAGACGGTCCACCCCCGACAGCTCCGCACGTGCCCCTCCGGCGACGTCCGCGCCGAGGGCCGGGGCGAAGGGTCCCCAGACCGAGAACGCCACGACGCCGAGCAGGTAGACCAGGAACGCCACCGGCATCCAGACCGCGAACCAGAGGTCGTTCTGAGCGGCTGCGACCACCCCGACGTTCAGGCTCTTCGCGGCGATCGCCGGGGCGACCAGGGCGAACATCAGCGGGAGCTCGTAGCCCAGCCCGTGCGCGAGGAACCGGTAGCCGCCCACCAGGGAGTGCGCGGAGTTCGCTCCCCATCCGGTGAGCCAGACCATCGCCCAGACCACCACGTCCATCGCGTTGAACCACATGACGCCGACGTCGAGGTCGAAGATCGTCCACTCCCCCAGCGGCACGACCGTGACCATCAGGGCGGCGGTGACGAGCAGCCCGGCGCCGCCGATGCGCCAGAGCAGGCTGTCGGACTCGACGGTCGTACGACGCCGCTGCCGCATCAACCGGGCGGCCTCCCCGAAGGGCCGGACCACACCGCCGGAGGCGCCGTTCGCCCGCGCGGCGAGTGCTCCGTCGAGGACTGCAGCGGCCACAGTCAGCGCACCGAGGATCGCCACCGCCAGGACCGCCCAGGCGGGTCCGACCGTCATGACGGCCGAGTCCGTCGCGCCCGACCCGGGCATCGGCATGGGCTCAGCCATGGGACATCTCGTGCTCGTTGTCTCCGGCGCTCAGGCCGTGGAGGTCGAGGCTCGCGACGACCAGACGCGCTGTGGCTACGTCCAGCCCGGTGACCAGGTGTGCCAGCCGGTCGGGCGAGGGGGTCCTGTGGCCGTCGCCCGTGTGCGGCTCGTCGCCGGTGGGCGCAGGCCTGTCGCCGGTCGCCGCGCGTTCGAGCATGCCAATCAACCGGTCGTAGGTGTCCCCGACCGCGTCGGCCGGCAGACCGAGGCGGTGGACGTCCTCCTCGCTCAGCGGGCGGACGCCGCGCAGCGACCAGCGCAACGTCCTGGAACGACGCACCCTGCCACGGAGTCGTTCGACCCGACCGGCCGTCGGTTCGCCATCGTCCCGGAGGGCGATGTCGCGGATGCGGCGCGCCTCAGCCGCGGCGTCGTCCCACCCGGCCAGCGCCAGGAGCGAGGCGAGGTTGTCCAGGCCGCGGGCGAGCGGCGCCGGTGCCTCCTCGCGAGGCGGCTCGCCGTCCAGGAGCTCGGCCCGCGCCTCCGTGACGACGTCACCCTGGAGAGCGCACCGGAGCACCAAACCGGCCGGCCAGTGCGGTAGCACGGGGCCGAGCCGGACCTGGAGCACGTCCATCTCGAGGCCGTCACGATCCTCACCACCCTCGGCGAGCGGGATCCCACCCGGAGCCATGTCCATGTCCCCGTGGTCCATGCCCTCGTGGCCGCCGCCGTGGTCCATGCCCTCGTGGCCGCCGCCGTGGTCCATGCCCTCGTGGCCGCCGCCGTGGTCCATGCCCTCGTGGCCGCCGCCGTGGTCCATGCCCTCGTGGCCCGTGTCCCCGTGAGCGCCCTCGCCGACCTCGCCCTCGCCGCTCTCGAGGAGCAGGTCAGCGGCCTCGGGACGGTGCCGCGCGTCGTGCCGGTGGTGGTCGGTGTCGAGCAGGACGCGGTGCGCCTCGTCGAGACAGGCGGCCACGTCGTCGTACGCCCGCACGTCGACGCGCACTCGCGGCCCGGGCATCTGGTGCCAAACCAGCTTGAACGCAGCGGCGAGCCCTGGCCCCGCCTCACCGCAAACGACGAGCACGTCGGCATCAGCCGGCGCGAACGCGAGGCTCCAGCCTCGAGCCAGTACCTCATGCTCGACCGCCGCCCGGGTGCGCCACCACCCCGGCACCTCGACCACGAGAACGTGCGCGTGTCGGGCGGCCGAACGCGCGACCATGTCGCTCAGACCCACCGCAGCGCCCCCTCCCGCCAAGCCCAGAACACGGCAACGAAAAGCGCGGCGAGGAAGAGGAACATCTCAACGACCGCGGTCGCGCCGACCTGCGCGACAACGACCGCCCAGGGGTACATGAAGAGCATTTCCACGTCGAAGGCGAGGAAGAGCAGCGTCGCCAGGTACCACCGCACGTGGTAGCGCGACAGTGCGTGCTGCTCGGGGACAGATCCCGAGTCGAACGGAAGTACCGTCAGCGCGTGCGGTGCCACCGCAGCAATCCGGTGCAACGCGTAGAGCCCGAGGACGAGCGCCGCAGCGGCGATCGCCGTCACGACCACCCCTGTGTACATGACACTCCTCTCCGGATCTCACGGTCACGGCCCGCTGCAGATACTGTCAGGGACTGGCCTCGAACTTGGGGACCGGACGCTGCTGGGCTTCGTCCTGCGTGGTAGCCGGGCCGTTCTTCTCGATGTCCTCGATGAGCCACTTCATCTCGTCGATCTCGATGCGCTGCGCCTTGATGATCTCGTCGGCGAGCTTGCGCACGCGCACGTCGCTGATCTGCGAACGTTCGCTGGTGAGGATGGCGATGGAGTGGTGCGGGATCATGCCCTTCATGTAGGCCTCGTCCTGCACGAAGGTCTGCGACCGCGAGAGCCACAAGGCGGTGCCGCCGACGACGAGGGCACCGACGATGATCGCGACGTTGATCTTGCGGTTCTTGTACATCATTCCCCACATGAAGCCGAGCATGATGATGGCCATCGCAGACCCCATGAGGATCGCCATGTAGACCCGTTCCTCGCTGAAGGTCATGTGGGACCAGGTGAAGGCGTTGGTGTAGGTGAGCAGGAACATCGTCACCGTCGAGGTGGTGATCATCCCCGCGAAGATGAGGTACATCTTCCGCTCGTGCTTCTTGTGCTGCTCGTGCTCGGACTGCTGGGGCTGGTTCGTCTGAGTGGTCATGCTCGAAGTCCTCTCCAAAACGTGGCGTGTTTGCACAGCCCTTCCTGAGACGTTGTGCCGCCGAGAGGAGGGGCGAGGGCTGCTGGTACAGCGGGCACGCCCGATGGCCCTGAACTGGGCGGCTCGCGTCAGGCCGATGTGGTTCGGCCAGGGACCGAAGGCATGCCGCCGTTACGTCCGGATGACCGGAGAGGAGGTCGGCGGCGACGGGGGTGGTGGAGACCACAGGCCGCCGCGACGCGGGGTCAGAGGGCGTGGGACTGCAATGACGGCTGGGTGACTACCCAGAAGGCTTCGCCTTTGGAGTAGCAGGCGCAGGAGCAGGGCTGCCGCGGCCAGCACCGCCAAACAGGCCCCGACGAGGTGCATCAGGTGCTGGGCCTCGGAACCGACTGGCATCGGCATTGCCGTGGCGGGTGCCACCTTGTGCACCCGTTCGAGGACGGCTCCCGATCCCGCGAGCGCGTTCGTGACCATGTCCGCGGCGACGGTCGACTCAGGTGCGCCCGCGGTCATCCCGACATGCAACGGGAAGGAGTTGCCGGTCAATGCCGCCAAGAGGAACGCCGCTGCCGCGAGCAGCGCAAGAAGCCGCCCCGACGGGGAGGCCGCAAAGCTCGAGCGCGCAGGTCCGGTGTCCATCACTCTGGCCCATACCCAGCACTCCGGGGCTCACACCTCACGACTCCAGTTAGGCGGCGACCGGTCGGACCGACTCGTTCGGCCTGAGCGGAGCACGCGGCCGGGACTTTGGTCCCGCCGATCTTCAGCGAACCTTCACCGGACCTCGCCGGGATCATCGTGCGCGCCGCCGACGCTGGTGGTGCAGACAGCGAACCGCGCACCCCAGGAGAGCCCCATGCCAAGCCACCCGCCGTCCCCCGAACCGAGCCGGATCACGGTCGTGGAGAGCGAGGCCTGCCACTTCTGCGAGGACGCGCAGCGGGCCCTCAGCGAGCTGGCCGCCAGGTATCCGCTGTCGGTGAATACGGTCGACGTGCGCAGTGAGACCGGGCAACGGCTCATGCAGGTCCACCGGGCGTCGATGAGCCCCCTGGTGCTCGTGGACGGTGACTTCTTCAGCCACGGCCGGCTCCCCCGCCGGAAGCTGGCGAAGCTCCTCGAGCAGCGACAGGGCCTCACCCACACCAGGGTGGGCTGAGCTCATGGGAGAGCTCCTTACCACCGGGTCGGTGCTGGCGGCGTTCTTCGCCGGCGGCGTCGCGCTCTTCGCGCCGTGCTGCATCGTGTTCCTCGCCCCCTCCTACATGGCGGTCGCGGTGAAGAACCGGCGCTGGCGGCTGCTGCCGCTGACGTTCGTGTTCGCAGCAGGGCTAGCGCTGGTGCTGGTCCCGATCACCCTCGGGATGAGCCTGGTCGCCTCGGCCATCGCCAACTACCACGCCCCGCTCTACTACGCCGGCGGCGTCCTCATGCTCGCCCTCGCGGCCCTGAGCCTGTCGGGGAGGATGATGAGCCTGCCATCCTTCCTGCGGGCACCCGACACCGCCCGCGGCGACTCCGCCAGCTTCTTCGCCCTCGGTGTGTTCTCCGGGATCGCCTCGAGCTGCTGCGCGCCCGTGCTCGTCGGCGTGATGGCGCTCTCGGCTCTGTCGGGTTCTGCGATCGGCGGGATCACCCTCGGACTGGCCTACACCTTCGGGATGGTCTTCCCCCTGTTCGTGATGGCGCTGCTGTGGGACCGCTACCGGCTCGGCGAGAGGAAGTTCCTCCGGGCCAAGCCGGTCAGGATCCGCCTCGCCGGCAAGATCCTGGCCACCAACACCGTCAACCTGGCCGTCGCCGCCGCGTTCGCGGTCATGGGCGGCTTCGTGATCTACCTGGCCAACACCGGCCAGATGACCGGCGGACCCGGGTTCCAGGTCGCCATGGGCAAGAACCTCGAACGGATCTTCACCCGGATCGAGGTCTGGACCGACCCCGTGCCCGAACCCCTCCTGGGCCTGGCCGTGCTCGCCCTGGCCGCCATCTTCGTCATCGCCAGCCTGCGCGACCGGCACGGCTCCAACACCACCGACCACGACCGCACGGATGCCTGCCACGGCACCACAGCCGACCAGACCAGCACCCACCGCCACTGAGGAGCGCCGCCGCATGTCCACCAAGACCGTCACCACCGAACGACGTGCACGCGCCGAGGCCGTCCTGGCACAGTCACACCGTGCCGAACAGCGGATGCGGCTGATCATCTGGGGCGTCGTCCTCGTGGCGCTCGCCGGGATCGTGGCCGCGATGCTGCTCACCTCCCAGCCGCAGTCCTCCTCTGAGATCCGCTCCGCGCCCGACTTCGCCCTCACCGACACCAGTGGGGTCGAGCACACCCTCGCTGACCACCGTGGGGAGAACGTGCTTCTCTACTTCAACGAGGGCGCCGGCTGCCAGTCCTGCATCGTGCAGATGGGCGAGATCGAGAAGCACGCGAAGGCGTTCGCTGCCGAGGACATCACCGTGCTGCCGGTCGTGATGAACACCCGCGAACAGATCCTCGCCGACATGGTGCTCAACGAGGTCAAGACCCCGTTCCTGCTCGACGACGGCACCGTCTCCGACGCCTACGGCACCCTCGGCAAGGGCATGCACGCCGGTCTTCCGGGCCACAGCTTCGTGCTCATCGACTCCGAGGGTCAGCAGCGGTGGTACGGCGAGTACCCCTCCATGTGGCTCGACCCCACCGAGCTCCTCGACGAGGTCCGCACCCGCCTCGGCGCCTGACCGGGACGCGGCGGTACATGAAGGTTCCGTGAAGGTTCCCCAGCGCCCTTGACGTGATACCCCGCGGGGGTATCGTCAGAACTGCCTCGACGGGCCCGAGATGGATCTCCCATGACGACCACACCCGGCTACATCACCGACAAGCAGGCTCTCCTGATCCGGCTCCGCCGCATCGAAGGCCAGGTCCGCGGCCTGCAACGTCAGGTGGAGAACGAGACCTACTGCGTGGAGATCCTCACCCAGGTCGCGGCCGCCACCAAGGCACTCGAGAGCGTCGCCTTGATGCTGCTGGACCAGCACCTGCAGCACTGCCTGACCCACGCCGCCGATCCGACCGAACGCGACCAGAAGCTCACCGAGGCGAGCCGGGCGATCGCCCGGCTCGTCCACTCCTGACCTATCCACCACATGCACGAGGAGAAGAAGTGATGGACAACCCCGACACGGTCCGCAGCCTCGAGCTGCTCGACAACAGCACCGAGACCGGCGGCTGCGGATGTGGCGGCTGCGGCTGCGGCAGCACCGACACGGCCACACCCGACACGGACATCGAGGAGAGCCAGGTCGACAACGACCAGACCACGCAGAGCTTTGCGGTGACCGGAATGACCTGCGGTCACTGCGCCAGCTCGGTGACCAGCGAGCTGAAAGCCCTCAGCGGCGTCACCGACGTACAGGTGGACCTGGTCGCCGGGGGCACCTCCACGGTGACCGTCACCAGTCAGGCCCCACTCGAAGCGTCCCAGGTCGTCGCCGCGCTCGACGAGGCCGGCGACTATCAGCTCGCCTGACGTCGGCAGCCACCCACGGCACACACCCCGGCGAGTCGTGGCCCCGGCCGCACACCCTGTCGGCCAACGAGAGGGAGCCGATGACACAGCACACCACCGCAGCGAGGACCCCCCTGGAACCACGATCAAGCGTCGACCCGAGCCGGCGTCGGCCTGACTTCTTTTGTGATCACCGGCCCCCACCTCAAGGAAGCATCAGATGAGCCGCCACGACGAGCAGTACTTACCCGACGGGCGCGGGGACAGCAGCGCGTCGACCGCGGTGCTCGAGCTGTCGGGGGTCCACTGGGCCAGCAGCAAGAACGTCGCCGAGGCAGTGCTGGGTCGGCGACCCGGCGTCCTGGCGGTGGAGGCCAACCCCGTCTCCCAGACCGCGAACGTGACCTACGACCCGGCGAAGACCGACCTGATCCAGCTGAGCGACTGGGTGCGCGAGTGCGGCTACCACTGCGAAGGGCAGTCGGTGCCGGAACACATCTGCGACCCGATGGCTGAGCCCCCCGCTGGCCACGGGACCGGACAAGCACCCGTAGCCTCACCGCACGAAGCGATGGGGCACGGCGGTCACCCCGCGATGTCGATGGACGACATGGTCCGCGACATGCGCAACCGGTTCCTCCTCGCCGCGCTGCTGTCGATACCCATCCTGCTCTGGTCGCCCATCGGGCGTGAGGTCATCGGGTTCGAGACGCCCGCGCCGTTCGGACTCCGCGACGACGTGTTCAGCCTGCTGCTGTCCCTGCCGGTCATCTTCTACTCGGCCTGGATCTTCTTCGACGGTGCCTGGCGCGCACTGCGCGCCCGGACGCTCGACATGATGGTCCTCGTCGCGGTCGCGGTCAGCGCCGGCTGGCTCTACTCCCTCGGGGTCACCCTCACCGGCGGCGGCGAGGTGTTCTACGAGGCCGCCACCGTGCTCACCGCGTTCGTGCTACTCGGCCACTGGTTCGAGATGCGCGCCCGCGGTGGCGCCAACGACGCCATCCGCACGCTGCTCAACCTGGCGCCACCGCAGGCGCTCGTCATCCGGAACGGCGAGCCCGCCGAGATTGCCACTGCCGAGGTCGTCGTCGGCGACCTGCTCCTGGTCCGCCCCGGCACCAAGATCGCCACCGACGGAGTCGTCGAGGAAGGCGAGTCCGAGGTTGACGAGTCCATGGTCACCGGCGAGAGCCTGCCGGTGCACAAGGCACCCGGTGACCAGGTCACCGGAGCCACCGTCAACATCAACGGCACCTTGCGGGTGCGCGCGACAAGGTGGGCGCCGACACCGCGCTCGCGCAGATCGTGGCGCTGGTGCAGCAGGCGCAGAACTCCAAGGCCCCCGGGCAGCGCCTGGCCGACCGGGCGGCGTTCTGGCTGGTTTTCGTTGCCCTCATCGGCGGGGTCGGCACCTTCCTGGTGTGGCTGGCGGTCGGCGCCAGCGTGCAGACCGCGCTGCTGTTCGCGATCACCGTCGTCGTCATCACCTGCCCCGACGCCCTCGGCCTCGCCACGCCGACCGCGATCATGGTCGGCTCCGGCCTCGGCGCCAAACGCGGCATCCTGTTCAAGAACGCCACCGCCCTCGAGACCTCGGCGCGCATCGACACCGCCGTGATGGACAAGACCGGCACCCTCACCAAGGGCGAACCCCAAGTCACCGACATAGTCGTCGACCGGATCGACCAGGACCGGCTGCTCGCCCTAGCAGCCGCGGTCGAACGTGAATCCGAGCACCCCCTGGCCCAGGCAATCGCGCGCTACGCCGAAGACCACGGCGTCCCTGCACTCCGAGCGAGCGGCTTCCGCAACGTCGCCGGCCACGGAGCCATCTCCGACGTCGACGGGCACCGGGTCGCCATCGGCAACCGACGGCTGATGGACGCCGAAGGCATCCAGCTCGGCTCGATCGCCGACCGACGCGAGGACCTCGCCGCCGGTGGACGCACCGCCGTCCTCGTCGCCGTCGACGGGCGGGCTGTCGGCGTCCTCGGCATTGCTGACGCCGTCCGCGAGACCTCCGCCGCAGCCGTCGCCGCCCTGCACGCCGCCGGCGTGGAGGTCGTCATGCTCACCGGCGACAACCAGGCCACCGCCCAGCGGATCGCGGACGAGCTCGGCATTGACACCGTCATCGCCGAGGTGCTGCCCCAGGACAAGTCCTCCAAGGTGACCGAGCTCCAGCAGGGAGGCAAGCGCGTCGCCATGGTCGGTGACGGCGTGAACGACGCACCCGCCCTCGCCGCCGCCGACATCGGGATCGCGATCGGCACCGGCACCGACGTCGCCATCGAGACCGCCGACGTCGTCCTCATGCGCTCTGACCCGCTCGACGTACCGACCGCTCTCACGATCGGCCGCGGCACGCTGCGCAAGATGCGACAGAACCTCGGCTGGGCGGTCGGCTACAACGCCATCGCCCTGCCCATCGCCGCCGGCGTCTTCGAACCGGCCTTCGGTCTCGTCCTCCGCCCCGAGATCGCGGCGCTGTCCATGTCCGGCTCCAGCTTCCTCGTCGCAGTCAACGCCCTGCTGCTCAAACGACTCCACCTGCCTACCCCACCCCCGCACCCCGAGCCCGCTCCGAAGCGGAAGCTGCAGCCAGCCTGAGCACCACGGCTCTCAACACCCATCGTCGGGTCGGGCGCACGACTCCGCGCAGCGCGACGCACTAGCCCCGTCACCACATACCTCGAAGGAGAACCGACATGACCCGCAAGACACTCGCCCTCGCAGCTCTCGTCCTGGCTGCACTGCTCAGCCTCGCCGCCTGCGGCGGCGACGACGGCAACCCCGGAGTATCGAGCGACGACAGCAGCGCCGGAGCTGCGAATGCCGACTTCAATGACGCCGATGTCGCCTTCGCGACCCAGATGATCCCCCACCATCAACAAGCCGTCGAGATGGCCGAGCTCGCCGCGGACAGGGCGGAGAACCCCGAGGTGCGGCAACTCGCCGAGGACATCGCGGGTGCGCAAGAACCCGAGATCCAGACGATGACCCAGTGGCTCGAGGACTGGGGGCAAGAGAGCCCGTCGGGCTCCATGGACCACGGCGACATGGGACACGGTGACTCAGGTGAGATGCCCGGGATGATGGACGAGAGCGAGATGACCCGGCTGGAGGAATCCGGCGGCACAGCCTTCGACCAGATGTTCGTCCAGATGATGACCGAACACCACGAAGGTGCAATCGAGATGGCTCGCGACGAACAAGCGAACGGCAAGAACGCCGAAGCAGTAGCCCTGGCCAAGAAGATCGCGAGCGACCAGCAAGCCGAGATCGCGAAGATGAAAGGCTTCTGACGTCCGCGACGAGAGGGATAGTCAGACTCGATCGGGCGCTGCCCACGGTGCTGGTGGAGCCAGACCAGGTCGCCCCTCCGGCAAGCAACGGCGCCAGAGCTCTTGCCCTAGGCCATGGGGTTTACGACCAGTAAACGTCCAACGAAGGCGGGCCGCTCCCCCGCGCTCATCGGCTGCCGTTTGCCCAGGTGAGCGGCCGAATGCGTGGGCAAACCTCATGACGTAACGACGCCGTCACGTACGTCAAATGACAAACCGGCACTGACTTGCGTTTCCGCAGGTCAGAGCCGGTTTTTTGGTCGGGCTGACAGGATTTGAACCTGCGACCCCTTGTCCGGGACCAACACCTTTGCGACTCCTTGCTCCAGTCGGCCCACATGTGCGCTGACCTGCGCAAACGCTCTCAGCCGACCTTGCTTTGCTTTGCGCTCGTCAGCCGGCGTTCGAGCCGTTCTACACGAGTAAACGGCCAAAAAGTTGCACACGCTTCGAATCTCGTCCCTGCAGCCCGTCGACCTCGCACTCGCCAGGGTTCTGTAGGCGTTCTCGCCGACCACTCGTGGACTCCGACACGAACGCCGCTGTGTCCCCGGACTCGGTACGCAACAATCGTGTTCATGCCTAGCGAGTCGCTCCGCGATGCCCGCGATCACTTCAGCGAAGTGATCGACCGCGTCGACCAGGAGCACGAGCGGGTCACGATCACCCGCAACGGCCGCGCCGTAGCCGTCATCCTGAGTCCGGACGATCTCGCCGAGCTCGAAGAGACCCTCGCCGTACTCAGCGACCCCGACGCCCTGGCCGACATCCGTGAAGCCCATGCCGCCTACGCTGCCGGCGACGTCGTCCGCGGAGTCGACGCCGCCCGCGCCCTGCAGTAACCGATGGCCCTACGAGCCGGTCCTGACCCCACCCCCGAAAGAGGCCATCCAGACCAGGCGCCCCGAACCGATCCAGCAGCCGCGGCCGAGCTCCGCGTGTGGGATCACGGCAGGAATCAGGAGGCGAGCTGGTCCTGCAGGTCCGCGGCGCTGCGGTAGAAGCGGTTCGGGATCTCCAGGAGGGCGTGGATGACCGCGGGTGGCGCCCACCGGTTGTTGGCCTCGCGCAGCAGTGCGTCGCGGTTGGCCCACGACGACCCGAAAGCGCCCACGACGTAGGCGCTGATCTCCTCCGGGCTGACCTGGCTCGACACCGACGCTCTCCCTCTTCGTGCGTGACCTTGAGCCATCAACTCTACCGCAACGGAAGGTCATGCGTTTGGGGTTCTCCTCGTTCCACGTCGCATCATGGACCGGTGACCACCTCCAGCACCGACAGCGGGACCGTGCACGATCGGGCCTACCGGCGCCATCAACTGTGGACGCTGGCGCTGGCCACCGTGGCGTTCGCCGCCTCGGCGCCCGGACAGTCCTTCTTGATCTCGGTGTTCGTCGACGACCTCCTCCTCGACACCGGCCTTTCTCGCACGACGTTCTCGGCCCTGTACGCCGGCGGGACGGTCGTCTCGGCGATGGCGATGGTGGGGGTCGGGCGGCTCATCGACCGGCGGGGGTTGCGAGCGGCGTGGTTCGTGGTGTCCCTGGGTCTGGTGGCGGCTGCGGTACTGGCGAGTGTGGCCGTGGGCGCGGTGACGGTCTTCGTGGCCGTGGCGCTGCTACGGACCTCCGGCCAGGGCTCCCTTCCGCTACTCGGGACCCTGTTGGTGGCCGCGAGCTTCGAACGGCGCCGCGCCCGAGCGATGGCACTGGCCCACCTGGGCGTCACCGGCGCCTCGATCCTGCTGCCACCCTTGGTCGCCTGGCTGATCGTGACCACCGACTGGCGCACGGCTTACCGCGTGCTCGCACTGGCGATCGCAGTGCTGGTGGTTCCCTTGGGCGCGTTGGTGCGTATTGGGCCTCCGCGACAGCCGGCCGCGACAGCCGACACCTCGACGACGGTCGTGGCAACGCCGGCGATGCGGTCGACCCGCCGCGGCCGCAGCGTGCCTACACCCACCACGGTCAGACTGCTGCTGGTGATGGCTGCGCCCCCGCTGATCGGGACCGCGGTGACCCTGCACGCGATCTCGATCCTGGGTCCTGCATCTCTGCTTGAGTGCAGTTGGCGCTCAGCCGCCGATCAGTTCCTTGAGCGGGTGAGGG
>NZ_BAAGUV010000044.1:0-144425 GCF_054781215.1 Nocardioides pakistanensis
GTTCTCGTGACCGTCAGCGGGCAGGTCTCATGACCGCCACTGGGCAGTTCCTACTGGCCCTTGACATACCGGGTCACCACGTTCGACCCGCGTCCCCAGGATCACGACTGGCAGAGCGTGGTCGGCTGCGTTGATGCATTCATCCGACGGGGAGCCGACTCGGTCGCGCTGGTGGGGTGGTCCCAGGGCGCGGCCGTCGCGCAAGAGGTGGCGCTCCGTGCCGAAGCGCATGTCGGGTGCGCCGCTCTGCTCGCCACCTACGGGCGACAGAACGAGCTGGACAAGGTCCTCCAGGAGGCATGGCAACGACTCGTGCACGGTGGCGACGACCTGGACTGTCTCCGTCTCGCGCTCGGGTTGCTGACGGCGTTCCCACCCGAGCAGCTGGCCGACGACGACTTCGTCCAGCACCTGCGGGCCATCCAGCCCGAGTGGGCCGGGCGTCCCGACCCCGAGGCGAGGGAGCGGGCAGCCACCTTCATCTCGACGTACCAGGACCGGCTGCCTTCTCTCGAGCAGCTGAGCGTGCCCTGCTTGGTCATGGGGTTCGAGCTCGACACGGACACCACTGCAGCGAGAGCCCGCGAGGTGGCACGTGCGGTTTCCACTGCTCGCTACGTCGAGGTTCCTGGCCTGGGGCACGCGGCGCCCATCAGCGATCCGGAGCTGGTCTGGCCGCCTGTCGTCGACTTCCTGAAGGAGCATCACCCGGCCAGCTGAGCCGGGGAAGGGCCGCCGGGGTGCGCCCGTCGAACATGCAGCTAGGGCCCCCAGGGGTACGACGTACGCCTGGCACCAGCCGGCCGAGAGGCCAGCTGCATGTTCGACGGACCCGAGGCAGGCGTCAGGGGATCTCGATCCGGCCCTGCTCGTCGATCGGGAAGCCGGGGTTGAAGGCGATCTCCCAGAGCGTGCCGTCGGGGTCGGCGAAGTAGCCGGAGTACCCGCCCCACTCCGCACGGGTGGGGGGCTTGACGATCGTCCCGCCGACCTCGCGGACCCGCACGAATGCCAGGTCCACCTCGTCCTCCGACGGCAGGTTGATCGCCAGCGTGATCCCGCGGTAGGCGGGCAGGTCGTCGGCGGGAACGGCATCGAGGTGCGCGTCGTCGGCGAGGGCGTCGTACCCGAACAGGCCGATCCAGGACCCGGAGGTCTTGAACCAGACGATCCCGTTGGCCTGGTCGCCGCGCATCTCCCAGCCGAGGTCGCGGTAGAAGCGGATGGAGCGCTCGAGGTCGGCGACCCCGAGGGTCACGATGGCGAGGTTGGCCGGGACGTCGTTGGGCATGTCCGACATTGTGCTCCCCCGGCTCAGGAGCGGCTCCGGCGGGCGTCGTACAGCTCGATGGCGCGACGCACAGCGGACCGGGCCCGGGTGCGGTCGCCTGCGTCCTCGTAGGCCAGGGCCAGGCGGTACCACGCCTGCCAGCTGTCCGGGTCCGCCTCCACCTCGGCCTGGCGGGCGCCGAACGCCGCGTCGGCCGCTGCCCGGTCGACGCGACCCGACGGCCGCCGGGGCAGGTCGTCGGGCGGCAGCCCGCCTTCCTCCTCCAGTACGGCGGCCAGCTCGGCGGAGCGGCGGCCGAACACGATCTCGCGCCAGACCAGGCCCAGCCCCAGCACGGGCAGGAGCAGGACGCCGATCCCGAGCAGCACCGCGACCGGGTTGCCGGTGGAGACGAACGCGACGCCCTTGGCCCCGATCAGCACCGCGTAGAAGACCAGGATCACGACCAGGACGGCGATGACCGCCTTGGTCCGCATCAGTCGAGGCCCATGAACTCTTCGAGGCCGACGGTGAGCCCGGGCGCTCCGGCGATCGACCGGAGGCCGAGCAGCACGCCGGGCATGAACGAGAGCCGGTCCATCGAGTCGTGCCGGATCGTCAGCGTCTCCCCCGGTCCGCCGAAGATCACCTCCTGGTGCGCGACCAGGCCGCGGATCCGCAGGCCGTGCACCCGGATCCCGTCCACGTCGGCACCCCGGGCCCCTTCGAGGGCGGTCGAGGTCGCGTCCGGGATCGGGCCCGAGCCGGCCTTCCGGCGCGCCTCGGCGATCAGGGCGGCGGTGCGACGCGCGGTGCCCGACGGCGCGTCGGCCTTCTCCGGGTGGTGCAGCTCGACGATCTCCACCGACTCGTAGAACGCCGCCGCCTCCGCCGCGAAACGCATCATCAAGATCGCGCCGATCGAGAAGTTCGGCGCGATCAGTACCCCGGTCTCCGGGGACTGCTCCAGCCAGGTGCCGATCTGCGCGAGCCGCCGGTCGTCGAACCCCGTCGTGCCGACGACGGCGTGGATGCCGTGGTCGATGCAGAACTCCAGGTTGTCCATGACCACGTCGGGGTGGGTGAAGTCCACGACCGCCTCGGCCCCCGAGGAGACGAGGTCGTCGACGGAGTCCTCCGCGTCGATCGCCGCGACGAGCTCCAGGTCGTCGGCTGCCTCGACCGCGCGGCACACCTCGGTGCCGACCTTGCCCTGGGCGCCGAGCACGCCCACCTTCATCTTCGACGTCACGCAGCCAAACCTAGTGCCGGCCTCCGGCGTGGGCCGAGGCGGCCCTCGTCCGCGGCAAGTCGTCCTCGGCGTCGGTGGCGTCCCAGGACGTGGCCCGCTGGGAGGGCAGGAAGCCGGTGCGCACCGTGCACCACACCGTCTTGCCGGCGGTCGTGGACACCGTCCCCCACTCGTGGGCGACCTTGTCGACCAGGAGCATCCCGAGCCCGTCCGAGGCCGGCGCCGGGGTGTCGGGCCGGACCTGCTCGGTCACCCGCAGGTGCAGCCGGTAGGCCGAGCACGAGAGCTCGACCGTGATCGGCGGCGCGCCGTAGAGCACGGCGTTGGTGACCAGCTCACTGGCCAGGAGCTGGACCGCGACGGCGGCACGTCCGGCATGGGCGGGGCAGGCGTGTTCCTCGACGAAGTCACGGGCGAGCGCGGGCGACTGCAACGAGGAGGGAAGTGACGCTTCGGCGTCAGCGGTGACGTCGCACATGTGTTTCCCTTTCGGGAAGACCCCAGTGCGCCCAGGCCCGACGCCGCTCGGCGCGCTCGAGTTGCCGGTGTTACCGACCCTCAGTCTATTCCTGTCGGGCGCCGGTGAACATGGCGGCTAGGCCGGACCGACTGTGGCGAGCGTCTCGGGCTGCGCGAACAGCTCCTTGGCCAGCAGCTGGACGTCCTCGGTGGTGACGGCGTTGATCCGGCCGATCACCGCGTCGATGCCGGGAAGCTCGTCGTAGAGCAGCTCGGCCTTGGCGATCCGCGACATGCGGGTCCCCGAGTCCTCCATACTCAGCACGAGACCACCTCGCAGCTGGCCCTTTCCGCGCTCCAGCTCCTCGTCGCCGATCCCGTTGTCGGCGAGGTTGCGCATCTCGCTGCGCACCACGTCGAGCACCTCGGGCACCCGCGCGGGCAGACACCCGACGCCGACGCCGAACATGCCGGTATCGGTGTAGTGCGAGGCGAACGAGTAGACCGAGTAGGCCAGCCCGCGCTGCTCGCGGACCTCCTGGAACAGCCTCGAGGACGTGCCACCACCCAGCACCGCGTTGAGCACGCCGAGCGCGTAACGACGGTCGTCGGTGCGCACCAGCCCGTTCACGCCGAGCACCAGGTTGACCTGCTCGAACGGTCGCTCGAGCGAGATCTCCCCCGACGTCGTACGGCGGGCCCGGTCGGCGCGACGCGGCGGCAGCGGACGCACCTCGGTGTCGTCCAGGAAACCGGCCCGGCCGAACGCCTTCTTCACCTGGCGTACGACGCTCGCGTGGTCGACGTTGCCGGCAGCGGCGACCACGATGTTCTCGGGGCGGTACCGGGTGCGGTAGTAGCGCAGCACCTGGGCGCGGGTCAGCGCCTCGATCGACTCGACGGTGCCCGCGATGGGCCGCCCGAGCGGGGTGCCGCTCCACGCCTTCTCGGCGAACAGGTTGTGCACCACGTCGTCGGGGTCGTCGTCGTGCATGGCGATCTCGTCGAGGATCACCTCACGCTCGGCCTCGATGTCCGCAGGCGTCACCAGCGAGGAGGTGATCATGTCGCCGAGCACGTCGATCGCCAGCGGCAGGTCCTGGTCGAGCACCCGGGCGTGGAAGCAGGTGTACTCCTTCGCGGTGAACGCGTTGAACTCCCCACCCACCGTGTCCAGCGCGATCGAGATGTCCATCGCCGACCGCGAGGGCGTGCCCTTGAACAGCACGTGCTCGAGGAAGTGCGAGGCCCCCGACAGCTTGGGCGTCTCGTCGCGCGACCCGACGCCGATCCACGCACCGACGGTGGCGGACCGGACGCCGGGCATGGTCTCGGTGACCACGCGCAGACCGCCGGGGAGAACGGTCCGGCGGACCTGTGAGACCACAGATCCGCCGGGGTCCTTCTCGGTCAGCAGGGTGCGGGTCGTGCCCGGCTTCTGCTCGGCCGCGGTGAAGGGAACCGTCACTTCTCTCCGTCTTCGTCGGCGTCGGAGCCGTTGTCCTCGGTCTGCGAGGCGCCCTCGGACTCCTCGACCACCGGGGTCAGCGACAGCTTGCCGCGGTCGTCGATCTCGGCGATCTCGACCTGGACCTTCTGGCCGACCGAGACGACGTCCTCGACGTTGTCGACGCGCTTGCCGCCGGCGAGGGCACGCAGCTTGCTGATGTGCAGCAGGCCGTCCTTGCCGGGCAGCAGCGAGACGAACGCACCGAAGTTCGTCGTCTTCACGACCGTGCCGAGGTAACGCTCGCCCACCTCGGGCATCGTCGGGTTGGCGATGCCGTTGATGATCGTGCGCGCGGCCTCGGCCGACTCGCCGTTGGTGGCGCCGATGTAGATCGTGCCGTCGTCCTCGATGCTGATCTGCGCACCGGTGTCGTCCTGGATCTGGTTGATGACCTTGCCCTTGGGGCCGATCACCTCGCCGATCTTGTCGACCGGGACCTTGACGGTGATGATCCGCGGCGCGTGCAGCGACATCTCCTCGGGCTCGGCGATCGCCTCGTTCATCACGTCGAGGATCGCCATCCGGGCGTCACGGGCCTGGGTCAGCGCGCCGGCCAGCACGTCGGCGGGGATGCCGTCGAGCTTGGTGTCGAGCTGGAGTGCGGTGACGAACTCCCGGGTGCCGGCGACCTTGAAGTCCATGTCGCCGAAAGCGTCCTCGGCGCCGAGGATGTCGGTCAGCGCGACGTACTGCGTCTTGCCGTCGACCTCACCGGAGATCAGGCCCATCGCGATGCCCGCGACGGGTGCACGCAGCGGCACACCGGCCTGGAGCAGCGACAGAGTCGAGGCGCAGACCGAGCCCATCGAGGTCGAACCGTTGGACCCGAGGGCCTCGGAGACCTGACGGATCGCGTACGGGAACTCCTCGCGGGTGGGCAGCACCGGCATGAGGGCTCGCCCGGCGAGTGCACCGTGGCCGATCTCGCGGCGCTTCGGGGAGCCGACGCGGCCGGTCTCACCGGTGGAGTACGGCGGGAAGTTGTAGTTGTGCATGTAGCGACGCGTGGTCTCCGGGGAGAGCGTGTCGAGCTTCTGCTCCAGCGTCAGCATGTTCAGCGTGGTGACGCCCAGGATCTGGGTCTCGCCGCGCTCGAACAGCGCCGAGCCGTGCACGCGGGGCACCACGCCGACCTCGGCGGACAGCGGCCGGATGTCGGCCAGGCCACGGCCGTCGATGCGGACCTTGTCGCGGAGCACCCGCTCACGGACCAGCTTCTTGGTCAGCGACCGGAATGCCGCGCCGAGCTCCTTCTCGCGGCCCTCGAAGTCGGCGCCGATCTTCTCGACCACGGCGGCCTTGACCTCGTCCATCTTGGACTCGCGCTCCTGCTTGCCGGCGATGGTCAGCGCCGCGGCGAGGTCGGTCGACACTGCCTTCTCGACGGCGTCGTACACGTCGTCCTCGTAGTCGAGGAAGATCGGGAACTCCTGCACGGGCTTCGCGGCCTGCTTGGCCAGCTCGGCCTGCGCGTCGCAGAGCTGCTTGATGAACGGCTTGGCCGCATCGAGACCGCCGGCGACGACCTCCTCGGTCGGCGCCTGCTTGCCGGAGCGGACCAGGTCCCAGGTGGACTCGGTGGACTCGGCCTCGACCATCATGATCGCCACGTCACCGGTCTCGGTCACCCGGCCGGCGACGACCATGTCGAAGACGGCGTCCTCGAGCTGGCTGTGCTTGGGGAAGGCCACCCACTGGTCGTCGATGAGCGCGACGCGGACGCCGCCGATCGGGCCGGAGAACGGCAGCCCCGAGAGCTGGGTGGAGATCGAGGCGGCGTTGATCGCGAGCACGTCGTACGGCGTGTCGGGCTCGAGCGCCATCACGGTGATGACGACCTGGACCTCGTTGCGCAGGCCCTTCTTGAAGGTCGGGCGCAGCGGGCGGTCGATCAGCCGGCAGGTGAGGATGGCGTCCTCGGAGGGGCGGCCCTCACGACGGAAGAACGAGCCGGGGATCCGGCCCGCGGCGTACATCCGCTCCTCGACGTCGATGGTGAGCGGGAAGAAGTCGAAGTGCTCCTTCGGGTGCTTCCCGGCCGTGGTGGCCGAGAGGAGCATGGTCTCGTCGTCGAGGTAGGCGGTGACCGAGCCGGCCGCCTGGCGGGCCAGCAGCCCGGTCTCGAACTTGACGGTGCGGCTGCCGAACTTGCCGTTGTCGATCACGGTCTCGACGGCGGAGATGGTGGGTTCCTCCACGGGATACCCCTTTCTGTCTTCGCGGAGCGATCACGCGAGGGCGCCCTAGGCCGGCTGAGGCCAGTCTGGCGCGCGGGCTGTGCTGGGCTCAGGGGGCCGGTCTTCGATCGAGGCCCGCGGGCGCCGGCGAGGCCGGTGCTCCCGAGGGCCACTACCGAGGACCGGGCCGGACGTCCGCGCCTCGCTCCTGTGGTGGTGGTTGTTCAGTTGTGGTCGTGCGGTGGAACGTGCCCCGAGCCTAGTCGGGCCATGCCCCGATCATGCAGCAGGAGCGACCTCCCGGCGATGCGTGGTGTCTTCCACACTGGTGCCAGGGGGTCGCTCCTGCTCAGGACTGGTGCGCGATCAACGACGCAGGCCGAGCCGTTCGACGATCGAGCGGTAGCGGTTGATGTCTTCCTTCTGCATGTAGTTCAGAAGGCGACGGCGCTGACCGACCAGGAGCAGCAGACCACGACGGCTGTGGTGGTCGTGCTTGTGCGACTTCAGGTGCTCGGTCAGGTGAGCGATGCGGTGCGTGAGCAGAGCCACCTGCACCTCGGGCGAGCCGGTGTCACCCTCGGAGGTGCCGTACTCGGCGATGATCTTCTTCTTGGTCTCCGCGTCGGTACCCTTGGACACGCGACTTCCCTTCGTTGTCTCGTTGCGCGGCGCGCCGGGGCCTGTTCACCCGGGCACTCTGGATCCGCGGCCGTTCTGACGGCGAGTCGTCCCCCGCATGGCCGACGTCGTGCGCCGGCCGGGGCAACCGCTCAAGACTATCAGCGGCCCTGCGCTTTCTCCGAATCGCGCTCCTGCCCGGCTCCGGGGCCGGAGTCGGGAGCCTCCGGCTCGGCGGCGGGCTCGTCCACCGGCTCCTGCCCCGGCAGGGTGGCAGGAGGTACGACGGCCAGCGGGGCGTTCGGCAGCACCGGCGGGTTGTTCGACACCCACGCGTCAAGCTGGAGCTCACTGCCCTCCCGGAAGGTGCTCTGCGAGCGGCGCGGCAGCGGGAACACGTTGAACAGCTGCTTCTCCCCGTTGAACCACGGGTAGACCACGCTCACCCGCGAGCCGGTGTCGTCGTACTCCTCCCCCGCCCAGCCTGCGACGCTCAGCGGGTTGCCGTCCTGGTCGAACAGCTGCACGCCTTCGAGCGGCCGGCCCTCGACGTCGTAGGGGAAGACGTTGCGCACGAGGTCACCGTCGAGCACGAGCCCCTCGGTGGGCTCGATGTAGTTCTCGACGTACCCCGCCTGGTCCCACACGCCGTCCGACGGGAGCTGCTCGGCCACCAGCGGCAGCATCACGATCGCGAACGCGTTGAGGCCGACCAGCACCACCCTGGTGGCCACCGGACGGTCCGGACCCGAGCCCGGCCAGAGCACGCCTCGCCCGATCTGGACGCTGACGACCACGGCCACCAGCCACAGGATCGACCCGACCAGGGGACCACCGAGCATCGGCACGGCGCCGGCCTGGCCGCCCCAGAAGGCCAGGGCGACCAGCTGCACGGCGACCCAGGCGCGGAGCACCCACCAGACCGGCCGCAGCGAGAGCAGGAAGGCAGCCGCACCCTGCAGCCGGGGACCGCGGGTGAGCTCGCCGAGATCGCGACGCACGTCGTCGAGGGCGGCCGCGATGCGCTCACCCAGGGGCCGGCGCGGTGCGCCGGCGACCTCGGAGCTGCCCCGGTGGTTCTCGAGGCCGGCGGCAGCCCGCAGCTCGTCGGCGTAGGCACGAGGGTCGCCGAGCTCGGCGACCGTGCCACCGTCGGCGACGAGCTCGGCGATGTCGGCCTCCAGCCCACCGACGAGCTCCTCGCGGTCCTCGTCGCTCAGGTCCGCCAGCCGGGCGCGCACTCGCTCGACGAAGTCGGTGATCTCCGGACGGGTCTCGAGTCGGATGGTCGGTTCGTTCATCGGGATGCCCCCTGGGTCTGGTGCTGGTCGTGCTGGGCGTTCTGGTGCTGGTCGAGAAGTCGGGTCACCGCGTCGGAGAACCGTCGCCAGTCCTCGGTCTGCTGCTTGAGCTGGGCCCGGCCCGCGGTGGTGATGCCGTAGTACTTGCGATGCGGGCCCTCGTCGGACGGGACGACGTAGGAGGTCAGCGCGCCGGCGGCGTACAGCCGGCGCAGGGTGCCGTACACCGAGGCGTCGCCGACACCCTCGAGCCCGCCTGCGCGCAGCCGGCGGAGCACGTCGTAGCCGTAGCCGTCCTCGGCGTCGACCACGGCGAGGACGGCGAGGTCGAGCACCCCTTTGAGGAGCTGGGTCGAATCCATGCGGTGCACACTACTACGTGATCCGAAATAGTGCGCACCGCGGCACACCCAGGGCGCGACCGGGTTTCGCCGCCGCCCGGTCGCTCTTCTTCCCCGCGCGAGGCGCCAGGCTGCTGCCGGTCAGCGGCCGGGGGTAGTGGGCTCAGGCCCGTGCTAGCAGCCGGCCGACCCGCTCCCGCGCCTCGGCCGGGTCGCCGGCCTCGAGCGCCGCCCGCGCGGCGCGCTCGCACACCTCCATCGTCACGAGCGCGAGCTGGGAGCCGACCGCGTCCACGGCGGCCACCGCCATCGACAGCGAGGTCGCCCCCATCCCGACCAGGACCGTCGCGAGCAGCGGGTCCGCGGCCGCCTCCCCGCAGACCCCGACCGGCTTGCCGGCCTGCCTGGCCGCCTCCGCGGTCATCGCGACCAGCGTGAGCACCGCCGGCTGCCAGGGGTCCGCCAGCGCTGCCAGCCCGCTCGAGGCGCGGTCGGCGGCCATCGTGTACTGCGTGAGGTCGTTGGTGCCGACCGAGACGAAGTCCACCTCCTGCAGGATCCGGGTCGCCTGGAGTGCCGCGCTCGGCACCTCCACCATCACCCCCGCGCGCAGGCCGTGGGCGCGCACGCGCGCGGCGAAACCGGCCGCCTCAGCGGGGGTGGCCACCATGGGCGCCATCACCCACGGCTCGGTCCCGGTCCGGCGTGCCGCCTCGGCGACCGCCTCCAGCTGCCGCTCGAGCAGGCCGGGGTCGCCGTCGCTGAGGCGGATCCCGCGGACGCCGAGCGCCGGGTTCGGCTCGCCCTCGGGTGCCGCGAACGCGAGCGGCTTGTCCGAGCCGGCGTCGAGGGTGCGGACCACGACAGTGCGGTCCGGCCCGAACGCCGCGAGCACCTGGACGTACACCTCGGCCTGCTCGGCCACGCTCGGCTCCTCGGTCCGGCCGAGGAAGCACAGCTCGGTGCGGAACAGCCCCACGCCCTCGACGGAAGCCGCGGCGGCCGCCGTCGCCGAGGCGGCGTCGGAGACATTGGCCAGGATCCTCACCCGCGTGCCGTCGCTGGTGGCACCCGGCCCGGACCAGGTGCTCGCGGCCCGCGCCTCCCGGACCCGTACGGCGGCCACGCCGGCGTCCGGGGCGACCATCACCTCACCGGTTGAGCCGTCCACGAGCAGCGGCGTGCCGGGCCGGACCTCGGCGAGGCCACTCACCGCCACCACGCACGGGATCCCGAGCTGGCGGGCGATGATCGCGGTGTGGCTGGTCGGGCCGCCCTGCGCCGTGACCAGCGCCACCACCCGGCGCGGATCGAGACCGGCCGCGTCGACCGGGGCCAGGTCGTCGGCGACCAGCACCGAGGGCTGCCCCGGGGTCGGCACACCGGGCTCGGCCGCGCCCACCAGCGCGGCCGTCAGCCGCTGCTCCACGTCGCGCAGGTCGGCGACCCGTTCCGCCGTGGGCCCGCCGATCCGGCTGAACCGCTCGGCGAGCTGCTCGACCGCCCCGTGCAACGCGAGGAGGAGCCGGTCGCCGGCCTCCAGTCGTCTGACCACCTCTGCGCGCAGGCCCTTGTCTCGGGCCAGGCCCGCGGTCGCCGTGAGCACGCCCGCCGCGGGTCCGGTCGTCCGGGCGGCACGACCGGCGAGCCGGTCGGCCACCAGAGCCGCCGCCGCGTCGTACGCCTCCATCGCCGCGTCGACGCTGAGCCGGAGGCCGTCGAACTCCGCGACGGCGCGCTCGGGGACCGTGGCGCCGACGACCACTGCCGGTCCGAAGCCCACTCCCGGCACCGCCGGTGTGCCGCGCAGGAGGGAGCTGTCCGCGGCGCCCCGGACCGGAGTCGGCATGCCTGCACGATATCCCCGAGCGCGACCAGACCGCCGCCGCACCGCCGGGCACTCCGCCGCCTCGCGCACCGCCGACCCGGCGCCGCCCGCCGCTATCCTGTGCTGCGCTCCGCCGGAGCGACCGGCAGGCCCAGTCCCAGGAGAGCCCATGCCCAGCAGGTCCGTGATCGTCGGCTCCGCCGTGGGTCTGCACGCCCGGCCGGCTGCTCTCATTGCCGACGTCGCCGGGAAGCTCGACGCCGAGGTCACCCTGGCCGTCCCGGGCGGCGAACCGGTCGACGCGGGCTCGGCGCTGCTGATCATGACCCTCGGAGCCGGCCAGGGGGACACCGTCGTGGTCTCCAGCGACGACCCCGAGGCGCTGGCGACGGTGGCCGGGCTCGTGGAGCAGGATCTGGACGCCTGAGCGGGTGGGGCCTCAGCGCCCGCGCTTGAGGGCCTGGTAGGCGACCCGGGCGGCGACCGCGCGGTCCAGCTCGCGGGTGATCGTGGTGAAGAACTGCTTGCGGTACACGTCGTCGGTGATCGCCGCGACCGTGAAGTACATCCCCGAGAAGCCGGCGAGGAAGACCGAGACCTGGACCAGCTCGGCGCTGAGGTACCCGACACCCCAGCCGTGCAGGTCCTGGTCGCCGATCCAGCCCTCGACCACGGTGTTCTTCATCGCGACGGTGCCGAACACGATGAAGAACGCCAGCACCGAGGCCGAGAGCAGCAGCACCTGCACGATCTGGGCGACGAGGAGCACCACGACGAGGTTGGCCTTCTGGAAGCCCCGCACGCTCGCGTCCTCGCTGTGGTCCAGCGGCTGCTCCCCCGCCTCGACGAGCCGGACGGCCACCGCCTCCAGGGGTGTGCCCCTCGTCAGCGCGACCAGCCGTTCACCCTGGACCTCGTCGGCGACGGCGTCGAGCTCCTCGGGCAGCCGGGCCAGCAGGAACGCCACGGCCAGGCCGACGAAGAGCATCACCGTCACCCACAGCACACCGCCGTCCAGGGCGGCGCCGACCTCCCACACCTCGGCGTTGATGAAGAGGAACATCACGAACACCAGCAGCAGCGGCAGCGCCCTGGTCACCAGCGGGAAGAGCAGCCCCAGGCTGCGGAAGGTCCGGGCAACCGCCCAACGCGCCATCGCGGTCATCCGCAGCGTCGTGGCGGCGTAGAGCGCGACCACCGAGCCGGCGGTCACCATCGCGGTGCCGACCCCGAGCGAGCCGTCGACCAGCCAGGCAACCAGCACCCCGGCGGCGATCCCGAGCAGCACGGCCGCGCCGAGGACGGTGACGAGCCTGCGTGGCGCCATGCCGCGACGGGCTGCCTCCCGCTCGGAGTCGACGAAGTAGGGCAGCCCGTGGCGGACGAACCACCGCTCCGCGGCCTCGACGGTCGACCCGTCGACGCCCGTGCTCACACAGGCTCCGGCGCGCCGAGGATCTCCCGGGCCTGGCGGACGTCGTCGGCCATGGTCTCGACGAGGTGCTCGACGGAGTCGAACCGGCGCATCCCGCGGAGGCGGGCGACGAAGGAGACCTCCACCGGCACCCCGTAGAGCTCGAGGTCGTCGCGGTCGAGGACGAAGGACTCCACGCGGCGTTCCCGCTCGCCCTCGAAGGTGGGGTTGGTGCCGACGCTGATCGCAGCCGGGAGCGGCGCGTGCTCACCGTCGAGACGACGCAGCCAGCCTGCGTAGACGCCGTCCGCCGGGGCGGCTGCCATCCCGCTGGTCGGCACGTTCGCGGTCGGGTAGCCGAGCTCGCGACCGCGCTGGTCACCGCGGACCACCTCACCGGTGACGGTGAACGGCCGGCCCAGGGCCTCGGCGGCACCGTCGACGTCACCGGCCGCCAGGCAGTTGCGCACGTAGGTGGAGGACCACACCTGCGGCCCACCGTCCAGCGCGATCCCCACGGTGGTGAAGTCGTGCTGCTCCCCCGCCTCCCGCAGCGTCGTCACGTCGCCGGCTGCCTTGCGGCCGAACCGGAAGTTGGCCCCGACGACGACCGCCTTGGCGTGCAGGGCACCGACGATGATGTCCTCGATGAACCGCTCCGGTGGCCAGTCGGCGATGTCCCGGGTGAACGGGACCACCAGCACCTCGTCCACGCCGGCGCGCTCGAGCAGCGCGACGCGGGTCTCGACGGTGGTCAGCGTCGGCGGCGCGTGCTCGGGACGCAGCACCGCGATCGGGTGCGGGTCGAAGGTGACCGCGACGACGTCGGCGATGCCGAGCTCGTCGGCGACCTCGCGGGCCCGTCGCACCACGTGCTGGTGGCCCAGGTGCACCCCGTCGAAGTTGCCGATGGTGACCACGGTGCGGCCGAGGTCGGCGGGCACGGCCTCGAGCGAGCGCCAGATACGCACGTGGTCACTCCTTGTCCTGTCGCAGCGGGTACGCCGAAATGCTGCCACACCAGCGGGCCGGTGCCGGGGTCAGGAGGTGAACACCGCGACGGCCACGGCGTCGGCTCCCCGCTGCTCGTAGAGCGCGAGGAACTCGTCCTGCGGGTCGAACAGCGCGACCGGGCCCTCGCCGCCGAGGTCGAGCGTGAGTCTGCGACCGACCTTCACCGCGGCTGCGGCCGCCTCGTCGACGTCCACCGCGGGGAAGATCCGGCGGGCGACCGCGGCGATCGGGATCAGCGTGAGGTCCTCGGCGAGCTCGTCGAGGGTGTGCGCGTCGGCGAGCGTGAACGGCCCGACCGCCGTACGACGAAGCACGGTGAGGTGTCCGCCCACGCCGAGGGCGGCACCGACGTCGCGGGCCAGGGCACGGATGTAGGTGCCGCTGGAGCAGCGGACCGAAACCGCCACGTCGACCACGTCGCCCTCGCGACTGATCTCGCCCACCTCGATGCCGTGCACGGTGACCGGGCGGGCCGCCAGCTCCACCGCCTCGCCGGCCCGGACCCGGGCGTAGGCGCGCTTGCCGCCGACCTTGATCGCGGACACGCTGGACGGCACCTGCTCGATGTCGCCGACGAACCGCGCGAACGCCTCCCGGACCGCGGTGTCGGTCACGGCCGTGGCCGGGGTGACGTCGACCGTCTCTCCCTCGGCGTCGTCGGTCGTGGTCGCCACACCCAGCCGCACGACTGCGTCATAGGCCTTCTCGGTGAGCATCAGGTGGCCCAGCAGGCGGGTGGCGCGGTTGACGCCCAGCAGGAGCACACCGGTGGCCATCGGGTCGAGCGTGCCGGCATGGCCGACCTTACGGGTGCCCGCGATCCGGCGCATCCGGGCGACCACGTCGTGCGAGGTCATCCCGGATGCCTTGTCGACGACGACCAGGCCGGCCGGCGCGGTGCCGGTCACTCCTCGTCGTCGGCGGGCTCGTCCTCGAGCTCGTCGGCCTCGTGGGGCTTGCGGTACGGGTCCGCCTCACCGGCGTACGTCGCGCCGGCCGCCGCGGCAGCGACCCGGGCGTCGGACTCGCGTGCCTTGGCGAGCAGCTCGTCGAGGTGACGGGCGTTGTCCGGGAGCGCGTCGTGGATGAACTCCAGCGTCGGCACGTGCCGCATGCCGAGCTGCTTGCCGACCTCGGAGCGCAGGATCCCCTTGGCCGACTCCAGCGCCGCGGCGGTGCTGGCCAGGTCGTCTCCCTCGCCGAGGACGGTGTAGAAGATCGTGGCGTTCTGCGTGTCCCCGGTGACCCGGACGTCGGTGACGGTGACGAACCCGAGCCGCGGGTCCTTGATCCGTCGCTCGAGCATCTCGGCGACGATCACCTGGATGCGGTCGGCGACCTTGCGCACGCGGGGCGAGCTCATGCTGGTTTCTCCTGAGTTGGTTCGGCCACCCGCCGGACAGCCGCGGGTGGGTGTTCACCCAGGGGTGTCGGCTGTCTCCCTCTTCCCGTGGCCGGCCGGCCACGGGAAGAGGGAGATGCCCTGCACACCTCGGCGAACCTCCGCGAGGGGATCAGCCCCGCGGGATCTCCTTCATCTCGAAGGACTCGACGATGTCGCCCTGCTTGATGTCGTTGTAGCCACGCAGGACCAGACCGCACTCGAAGCCCTCGCGGACCTCGGACACGTCGTCCTTCTCGCGGCGCAGCGACGCCAGGTCGAGGTTGTCGGCCACCACGTTGCCGTCACGCAGCAGGCGTGCCTTGGCGTTGCGGCGGATGACACCCTTGGTGACCATGCAGCCGGCGATGTTGCCGATCTTGCTGGAGCGGAAGATCTCCCGGATCTCGGCCTGGCCGAGCGAGACCTCTTCGTACTCCGGCTTGAGCATGCCCTTGAGCGCTGCCTCGATCTCCTCGATCGCCTGGTAGATGACCGAGTAGTACCGGATCTCGACGCCTTCCTTGTCGGCCATCTCCGTCGCCTTGCCCTGCGGCCGGACGTTGAAGCCGATGATGATGGCGTCGGAGGCGGCAGCCAGGTCGACGTTGGTCTCGGTGATCGCACCGACACCGCGGTCGATGACCCGGATGCTGACCTCGTCGCCGACGTCGATCTTGGCCAGCGAGTCCTCGAGGGCCTCGACCGAACCGGACACGTCGCCCTTCAGGATCAGGTTGAGCTCCTGGCTCTCGCCCTTCTCCATGGAGGCCATGAAGTCCTCGAGCGTACGACGCACGCGCCGCTTGGCCTGCATGGCCGCCCGCTCGCGGGCCTCGCGCTTCTCGGCGATCTGACGGGCCATCCGGTCGTCCTCGACGACGAGGAAGTTCTGGCCCGCACCCGGCACCGCGGTCAGACCGAGCACCATCGCCGGACGCGACGGGTCGGCCTCCTCGATGTTCTCGCCGTGCTCGTCGAGCATCGCCCGGACCCGGCCGTGAGCTGGACCGGCCACGATCGAGTCGCCGACGCGGAGAGTTCCGCGCTGGACGAGCACCGTCGCGACCGGGCCGCGACCGCGGTCGAGGTGCGCCTCGACGACGAGGCCCTGGGCGTCCTGGTCGGGGTTGGCCCGCAGGTCGAGCGAGGCGTCGGCGGTGAGCACGATCGCCTCGAGCAGACCCTCGAGGTTGAGCTGCGCCTTCGCCGAGACGTCGACGAACATCGTGTCGCCGCCGTACTCCTCGGGGACCAGGCCGTACTCGGTCAGCTGACCGCGCACCTTCTGCGGGTCCGCCTCGGGCAGGTCGACCTTGTTGACCGCGACCACGATCGGCACACCGGCGGCCTTGGCGTGGTTGAGCGCCTCCACCGTCTGCGGCATGACGCCGTCGTTGGCCGCGACCACGAGGACCGCGATGTCGGTGGCCTGGGCACCACGAGCACGCATGGCGGTGAACGCCTCGTGACCCGGGGTGTCGATGAAGGTGATCCGGCGCTCGTCGCCGTCAACCTCGGTCGCCACCTGGTAGGCACCGATGTGCTGGGTGATGCCACCGGCCTCCTTGTCGACGACGTTCGCACTGCGAAGCGCGTCGAGGAGCTTGGTCTTACCGTGGTCGACGTGACCCATCACGGTCACGACCGGCGGACGGATCTGGAGGTCCTCCTCGGAGCCCTCGTCCTCACCGAACTCGAGGTCGAAGGACTCGAGCAGCTCGCGGTCCTCGTCCTCGGGCGAGACCACCTGGACGACGTAGTTGAGCTCCTCACCGAGCAGCTCGAGCGTGGCGTCGTTGACCGACTCGGTCGCGGTGACCATCTCGCCGAGGTGGAACAGCATCTGCACCAGCGACGCGGGATCGACGTTGATCTTCTCCGCGAAGTCGGTCAGCGAGGCACCGCGGGCAAGACGGATCGTCTCACCGTTGCCCTTGCGGACGCGCACGCCGCCGATCGTCGGCGCCTGCATGTTGTCGAACTCTTGACGACGCTGACGCTTCGACTTGCGGCCGCGGCGCGACGGGCCGCCGGGACGACCGAAGGCACCCTGGGTCTGACCGCGCTGGCCGGGACGCCCACCACCGGGACGACCGGCACCACCGGGGCCGAAACCACCGGGACGCGCCGGAGCACCGGCACCGGCTCCCGCACCGCCACGACCGGGAGCACCGCCGGGCCCACGGCCCGGACCACCCGGGCCACCACGGCCCGGACCGGGGCGGCCACCGGGGCCGCCGCCGAAGGCCGCAGGGGACTTCGGCATCATCGCCGGGTTCGGCCGAGGCATGCCCGGACGCCCGGGAGCGCCGCCCTCACGGCCGGCCGGGGGACGCGGGGGGCGGTTGTCGCCGGCCTGGTCGCCGCGCGGGGGCGCGGCGGGTCGACGGCCCATCCCCTGGGTCGAGGAGAACGGGTTGTTGCCCGGACGCGGCGCACCCGGACGGGCGCCACCGGGCCGTGGTGCCGCGGGGCGCGGCGTGGACGGCGCCTCGGCCCGTGCGGCCGGAGCCTGCGGCTGGGCAGGCGGCTGCTCAGCTGCGGGCGGAGCCTGCGGGGCCGGCTCGGCGGCCTTCTTCGGACCCGGCTTGGGGCCGGGTCGAGGGGCGGTCGGCTGCTCCACCGACGGCGACGCCGCAGCCGGGGCGGCCTCCTCGGCCGGCGGGCGCGCCTCAGCCGGGGCGGGAGCCTCGGTCTCGGCGGCCGGCTCCTTGGCAGGAGCGGCCTTCTTCGCCGGGGCCTTGGCAGGCGCCTTCTTCGCGGTTGCCTTCTCCGAGGCAGCCTTCAGCTCGTCACCGAACTTGTCGGTGAAACGCTTGACGACAGGGGGCTCGACCGTCGACGACGCCGACTTGACGAACTCTCCCATCTCTCCGAGCTTGGCCAGAACGACCTTGCTCTCGACTCCGAACTCCTTGGCGAGCTCGTGGACTCGGACCTTAGCCACGCTTCTCCTTCTGGTCCGAGCCCTGGTGGCCGGACCGTTAGCTGGTGTGCATGCTCATCGCGAAGTACTCATCGAGTGCTCATGAGCTGCTGCTCCATCTTCTGTCGGTACACACGGGGCGCGAACCCCGCGGGCTCCCCGGCGGGGAACCACGGTCAGTTGTCGTGCGCGAGCTGCAGGTGGTCCCGGACCGGGGCCTCGTCGAGCCCTCCCCGGACCCTGAGGGCCCGAGCGAACGCCCGGCGGCGAGTGGCGAGCTCGAGACACTCGAGCGTGGGATGGATGTAGGCACCCCGGCCCGGTGCTCGGGCTCCAGGATCCGGCACGACGAGCTGGTCGCCGACCGAACCGCTGGCGACCACGCGCAACAGCTCTTGCTTGGGAGCCCGGACCCGGCATCCGACGCAGGTGCGCACAGGACTGTGCGCGCATGAGTCAGCGCCGCGTTCACGAACCACCGTCGGTGAGTCTACCGGCTCCGTGGGTGCAAACAGAATCGGGTTCAGCTGTGTTCCCCGGTGCCGGCGGCGGGCTGCTCCCCGGCGGCCTCGTCGGACCGGATGTCGATACGCCACCCGGTCAGCCGAGCGGCGAGCCGGGCGTTCTGCCCCTCCTTGCCGATCGCGAGCGACAGCTGGAAGTCGGGTACGACGACCCTCGCGGACCGTGCCTCCCGGTCGACGATCTGCACGCTGGACACCCGGGCCGGCGACAGCGCGTGCGCGACGAGCTCGGCCGGGTCGTCGGACCAGTCGACGATGTCGATCTTCTCGCCGTGCAGCTCGTGCATCACGTTGCGCACCCGCTGCCCCATCGGACCGATGCAGGCGCCCTTGGCGTTCACCCCGGGCACCGTGGAGCGGACCGCGATCTTGGTGCGGTGACCCGCTTCACGTGCCAGGGCGCAGATCTCGACCGTGCCGTCGGCGATCTCGGGCACCTCGAGGGCGAAGAGCTTCTTGACCAGGTTGGGGTGCGAGCGGGAGAGGGTGACCTGGGGTCCGCGCATGCCCTTGCGGACGCTGACCACCAGGGCCTTGATGCGGGTGCCGTGCTCGTAGCTCTCCCCCGGCACCCGCTCCGCCAGCGGCAGGTGCGCCTCCAGCTTGCCGAGGTCGACGAGCACGTCCTGCGGGTCGCGGCCCTGCTGGATCACCCCGGAGATCACGTCGCCCTCGCGGCCGGAGAACTCACCGAACTTCGCGTCGTCCTCCGCGTCGCGCAGGCGCTGCAGGATGATCTGCTTCGCGGTCGTCGCGGCGATGCGACCGAAGCCGGCCGGCGTGTCGTCGTACTCCCCGACGAGGTTGCCCTCCTCGTCGGTCTCGGCCGCGTAGACCGTGACGTGCCCGCTCTTGCGGTCGAGCTCCACCCGCGCCTTGGGCTGGGCCCCGGGCGTCTTGTGGTACGCGATGAGCAGAGCCTGCTCGATGGCGTCCACCAGGATGTCGAAGGAGATCTCCTTCTCGCGCTCGAGCGAGCGCAGCACCATCATGTCGATGTCCATGGCTCAGCTCTCTTTCCGGTTGAACTCGATCTGGATGCGGGCCTTGGCCACGTCCTCGAACCGCACCACTCGTTCCGCGCCGTCGACGTCGAGGGTCGCGGACTCCCCGTCGCTGCTTCGGATCCGACCGCTCAGGGTCGACCCGTCGGTGGTGGTGACCTTGACCAGTCGGGACTGGTTCCGGCGCCAGTGTCGGGGCAGGGTCAGCGGCCGGTCGGTGCCGGGCGAGGTGACCTCGAGCGTGTAGGGCTGCTCTCCCATCACGTCGGACTCGTCGAGCAGCCGCGAGACCTCCTTGGTGGCGTCGGCGATGTCGTCCATCGTCACGCCGCCGTCCTTGTCCACCGCGACTCTCAGCAGGCGACGGCGGCCCGCGGGCGTGAGCTCGACTGCCTCGACGTCGAGGCCGTTGGCGGCGAGAGGCTCGGTGAGCACCTCTGCAAGTCGGTCCCGGGTCTGATCGGTGCTCACGGGCATCCTCCTCGCTGTGCTGTTGTCGTTCGGCCGACGCGGCGACCCCGTCGGGGGTGCGTTCCTCGTCTGTCCTGCAAACCCTAGCGGACCCGGCGCCCGGTACCGCCCCCGAGCGGTCACCGCGGAGCGGGCGGCGAGGCGGCGATAGAGTCGGCTCCCGTGCCGACCCCGTCCCGCGCCCTCCTCGGCGCCCGAGCCAGCCGCCGTACGGCGCTCGCCGGACTCGCCGCCGGCGTGGCCGGTGCGCTGACCGGGTGCACACCGCGGGGAGTCCGGCTGGACGAGGACCCCGACCCCGTCGAGCCGGAGGTCGACCCAGACGTCGCGATCGCGACCGAGGCGCTCGCCGCGCAGCAGTCGATGATCGCCCTCGTCACCGCGACCCGGGCACGGCACCGCCGGCTCGCGCCGCGGCTGGCTCCGCTGCTGGCCACCCACCAGGCTCACGCCGATCTGCTCGCCGACGCGGTCCCGGACCCGTCCGCGACGCCTTCCGCGACGAGCTCCGCCACCACCGGCCCCGGCCCTGCGGGGGCGGAGCCGACGGCCGCCGGCACCACTGCTCCGGGACCGGTCCGGGTGCCGCGTGACCCCGCACAGGCGGTGCGCGCCCTGGCGCAGGCGGAGCAGGAGCTGGTCGTGGCGACCAAGCAGCACGCCTTCAAGGCACAGAGCGGGGCGTTCGCCCGCGTGCTCGGCAGCATGGCGGCGGCCGCCGCGCAGCACGCCGCGGTGCTCGCGCCCGCCGCGGAGGCGTCGTGACCCCGGTCGAGGCGCTGCAGAGCGCGCTCGCCGCCGAGCACGCGGCGATCTACGTCCACGGCGTGGTCGGAGCCCGGGTCTCGGCTTCGGAGCAGCCCGAGCTCTGGCAACGGATCCGTGACGCCTACACCGTCCACCGGGGGCGGCGCGACCGGCTGCAGTCGCTGCTGCGTGCGGCCGGAGCGACTCCGGTGCCCTCCGAGGTGGCCTACGAGCTGCCCACGCCGGCGGGGACTCCCGAGGAGCTGCGGAGCGCAGCGCTGGAGATCGAGCAGCGGTGTGCGGCTGTGTACGCCGACACCGTGGGCAGCACGTCGCGCGCGGCGCGGCAGTGGGCGCTCGACGCGCTCGAGGACGCCGCCGTGCGGATGCTCGGCTTCGGGGGGCGGCCGGAGCCGTTCCCCGGCGTCGGCGAGCTGTGAGCCGACACCTCCGGTCCGGCGCGACCAGGGCGGCCAGAGAGACGCTCTAGCGCCAGGCCGACACGATGCCGTGCACGTCAGCGAGCCGCGGCGCGACCGCATCGGGGTCGCCGGTGGTGTGCCCCACCTGGTCGACGGGGATCGTGCTGTGCGGCACGAGGATCGTGCGCATCCCGGCGTTGGCGGCACCCCAGATGTCCTCGAACGGCCGGTCGCCCACGAACACGCACGCGGCGGGGTCCGCGACGCCGACCGCATCCATCGCTGCCCGGAACGCCTCGGGCGCAGGCTTGGTCCACGGGATCTCGCTGCTGTAGACCGCCCCGTGGATGAGGTCGAGGACGCCGTCGCGGGCGAAGTAGGCCTCGTGCCACGCGCGGGGCCACAGCGTGTTGGAGAGCACGCCCACCCGCAGCCCGTCGTCGTGCAGCCGGCGCAGGAGGTCGGGCACGTCGGGGTCGGTGAACGTGTGCGGTTCGAGGAACTCGCGGTACGCCGTGAGGAGGTCCTCGTCGTGGGTGAGCCCGGCATGGGAGAACACGTCGGCCAGCGTGGCGCTGACGTGCTCGTCCCGCGACCGCGCCCACAGCGCGTCGGCCGCCGCGCGGAGCGCCTGGGCCGCCGAGTCGTCCGCGTCGACGGCGGCCCGGGCCAGTGCGGCCGCCTCCGCGTCGAAGTCGATGTCGTGCCACGGCGTGAGCGTGCCGCCCCAGTCGAAGATGACCGCCTCGACGGGACGGCCCTCCCCCGGGTCCGCGGGCCGGTCAGCCACGCACGACTCCGACGACGTGCTCGACGACATCGCCGACCGGAACCTCCTCGCGGGCGCCGGTCGCCCGGTCCTTCACCTCGATCACGCCGTCGGCGTAGCCCTTGCCCACGACGACGATCGTGGGCACACCGATCAGCTCGGCGTCCTTGAACTTCACCCCGGGCGAGACCTTCGGACGGTCGTCGAAGAGGACGGTGAGTCCCTGGCCCTGCAGGTCGGCGGCGAGCTGCTCGGCGGCGTCGAAGACGGCCTGGTCCTTGCCGGTCGCGACGAGGTGCACGTCGGCGGGGGCGACCTCGCGGGGCCAGACCAGGCCGAGCTCGTCGTGGGTGTTCTCCGCGATCGCGGCGACCGCCCGGGAGACGCCGATGCCGTAGGAGCCCATCGTCACCGTGACCAGCTTGCCGTTCTCGTCGAGCACCTTGAGGTCGAGCGCCTCGGCGTACTTCCGCCCGAGCTGGAAGATGTGACCCATCTCGATGCCGCGCGCTGACTCCAGCGTGCCGTCCCGGCCCTCTGCCGAGCACCGGGGGCAGGCGTCGCCGTCGCGGACCTCCGCCGCCTCGATCGTGCCGTCGGGGGTGAAGTCGCGACCGACGACGAGGTCGATGACGTGCTGACCGTCGACGTTGGCGCCGGTCACCCACCGGCTGCCCTCGACCACCCGCGGGTCGACGACGTAGCGGATCTTCGACTCGTTCTGCTCACCGAGCATTGCGGGACCGATGTAGCCCTTGACCAGGCTGGGGTGCGCGGCGAAGTCGGCCTCACCGAAGGGCTCCACCTCGATCGGCTCGAGCTGGCCCTCGAGGCGCTTGGCGTCGACCTCGCGGTCCCCGGGGATGCCGATCGCCAGCGGCTCACGGGTGCCGTCGGGGTGCTTCAGGACGACGAGCACGTTCTTCAGGGTGTCGCCGGCCTCCCACGGGCGGTCCTCGCGCGGGAAGGCCTGGTTGAGGTGGTCGACCAGCGTGTCGATGGTCGGGGTGTCGGGGGTGTTCTCGGCATGCGCGGCGGGCACACCGTCGTACGCCAGCGGCGCGGGGGCGGGCACCTCGACCGCTTCGACGTTGGCGGCGTAGTCGCAGCTGGTGCAGCGGACGTAGGTGTCCTCGCCGACCTCGGCCTTCGCGAGGAACTCCTCGGACTTCGAGCCGCCCATGGCACCCGAGGTGGCCTTGACGATGACGTACTCGAAGCCCAACCGGTCGAAGGTCTTGACGTAGGCCTCGCGGTGCGCGGCGTAGGAGCGCTCGAGGCCCTCGTCGCTGGTGTCGAAGGAGTAGGAGTCCTTCATCACGAACTCGCGCCCGCGCAGCAGGCCGGCGCGGGGCCGCGCCTCGTCGCGGTACTTGGTCTGGATCTGGTACAGCCAGACCGGGAGGTCCTTGTAGGAGGAGTACAGGTCTTTCACGACGAGCGTGAACAGCTCCTCGTGAGTGGGGCCGAGCAGGTAGTCGGCGTCCTTGCGGTCCTTGAGCCGGAAGATGCCCTCGCCGTACTCCGTCCACCGGTTGGTCGCCTCGTAGGGCTCACGCGGGAGCAGCGCCGGGAACTGCAGCTCCTGGGCGCCGATCGCGTCCATCTCCTCCCGGACGATGGCCTCGATGTTGCGCAGGACGCGCAGACCCAGCGGCAGCCAGCTGTAGATGCCGGGCGCGGCACGGCGGATGTAGCCCGCCCGGACCAGGAGCCGGTGGCTGGGCACCTCGGCGTCCGCCGGGTCCTCCCGGAGGGTGCGCACGAACAGGCTCGACATCCGCATGAGTCGGGGTGAGGTCATGCGCGCAAGGCTACCGACGGCAGCGCGACGGCCGCACATCGATTCCCGGTCTAGTCCGCGTCCTGGAAATGCCCCGAACGGGCCAGAGGGCTTTGACATGATCGAGGGGTGGCCGGGGATCGGATGGAGCACGGGCAACGCATGCTGCGCGTGCGCCTGGCCGCCGAGCCAGCCAGCGTTCCGAGTGCTCGCCGCTTCGTCACCGACGGACTGCGAGCCTGGGGCCGCGACAACATCGTCGACGACGCTGCCCTCTGCGTGAGCGAGCTGGCCGGCAACGCCGCCCTCCACGACAGCTGCACCTACATCGAGGTGTGCGTCGTCGACCTGCCGCAGGCGGTGCGGGTGTACGTCGAGGACGACGGGAGCACACCGGCCGGGGCTCTGCGTCCGCGCACCCAGGCACCCGACCGCGAGGCCACCCCGGACCCCGTCGCCGAGCTGGATGCCCTGCTCCACGCTCCGTCGACCGGCCGCGGGCTCGCGATCGTCTCCGTGCTGGCCAGCGACTGGGGTGTCGAGACCCTCGACCACGGCAAGCGGGTCTGGGCGGACCTGCCGCTCACCGGTGAGGCGTCCGACGTCGCGGAGGAACCCCACGTCGAGCCGGCGCGGCCGGGTGCCGAGGTCACACGGGCCGGCGACGACCTGCCCGACGGGTGGGGCGTGGCGCGCCTGACCGGCTGCCCGGTCGATCTCGCGGTGCGCCACAACGAGCATCTCGACGAGCTGGTCCGCGAGCTGACCCTCATGAGCAAGGACGAGGACCGGACCGGTTCGGCGCAGCTGGTGCGCCGGCTGGAGGCGATCCTGCAGGCACCGGCGCAGGCGCGTCGCGCATTCCGGCGTCAGACCGAGGCCGCACTGGCCCGCGGTGACGGGCTGGTCGACCTGGAGGTCGCGATGCCGCGGGACTTCGCCGGCCAGGCCGAGCTGCTCAACGAGGCGATCGACGAGGCCGACCGCCTCTGTGACGAGGAGCGGCTGCTCACCCTCACCTCACCGCAGATCCTGCGAGCCTTCCGGGCATGGATGACCGAGGAGATCGTCGAGCAGGTCGACCACGGGCGGTCGCCGACCACGTGGTCTGCCTGGCGCGCCGGACGGCGCAGCACGCGCCGCTGACCCCGGCTTGTTGCGCGGTCGACGCGCACCGCAGCAACGCAACCCGGGGACGACGTCATGCGTCAGGGTAGGCAGACCCGGACACCGGGATGGCCACTCACACAGGGGAAACAACGCATGACGACTCGATCTCGGACCCTCCGCCTCGCCGCCGGCGCGCTCGCGCTGGTCACCGCTGCCTGGGCCGCACCCACTGCTACGGCAGCCGACAGCTATCCGCGGGGCGAGCGGATCAACCCCGCTGCCCTGGAGACGGGGGCGCCCACCCACCTCCTGCGCGTGGAGGGCCGCACGATCGTCGACGGCGACCTGCGGATCGAGGTCGGCGCACCTCGCGTGACGATGCTCGGCCGCCACGCAGACGACTACCTGATCCTCGCCACCGACGCGGAGTACCGACGCTGGCGCGTCGTACGGGTGGCCGACGACGGCACCACGAACCGGGTGCTCGGCGGACCGGGCTACCCGCCCGACCTGCTCCTCGCCGACGGTGGCGCGCATGTCGTGGTCAACCGCTACGTCCGCGGCCGGGCCCGGCTCGGCGTCTTCGCCACCTCGACCGGCGACCTCGTGCGGCAGCGCACGTTCCGAGGCACGGTCACCCCGCTCGACTTCGGGGTGCGCCGGATGGTCCTCAGCGAGTGGGGAAGCAAGCCCCGTCAGCAGCGAACCTTCTGGTGGAACCCGTTCCGGAACGCAGCCGCCCCGATCGCAGACAAGCCCGGCTACATCGCCGACATCACCGCCGACCGGCTCGGCCTCTCCCTCGGCGACCCCTACCAGGACGGCTGCCAGGAGGTGGTCCGGCTCTCGGCGCCGCGCACCCGGCTCTGGCACTCCTGCCGGGACTCCGCGCAGTCGTTCTCGCCCAACGGCAAGCGGATGGTGACCGCGCACATCCTCACCGACGGTCCCGGGCCGTACGTCGTGCAGGTGCGCGGGGCTCGCGGGCGGGTGCTCGACACCTACCGGTCGAAGTGGTTCGGCCTGATGGAGTGGGAGAGCGACCGGCACCTGGTGCTGCAGACGGCAGGGCCGCGCAACGTCGCCATCGTCCGCTGCACGTTGGTCGGCTGCGAACGCGTCACCCGGCTGTGGAGCACCGAGAAGCGTGACCCCTGGATGGCGATGCCTGCGTGGTCGTTCGCCAAGGACCCCCGCTCCTGACCAGCCGGGTTCGGCTCTCCTGAAGCCCGCGTCGGCCCAGCGGTTGCACGCGCTGGGCCGACGTCGAGCTCAGTACCGCGGGTTGGCGTAGTAGATGACGTTGCCCGTGCCGCGCACCCGGCGGAACACGCCCCGCGGATGACCGGTGTAGCTGTGCGGACCCACGTTGCCCTCGAGCGTGACGATCCGGCCGTCCTTGCGGACGCTGAGCACGAGTGCGGCGTGGGTAGGAGTGCTGCCGCTGCCGATGAAGGCGACCGCGCCACGACGCGGCTGGTAGAAGAGGTTGCCGCGCCGCTCCACCTCGGCCCGCTGCGCGCTGAAGTCGTCACCGCGCGGGAAGGCGTTGCCGTTGCCGGAGGCGTGGCTGGCCCACGCGAGGTAGAAGCCGCACCACGCCCGCTTGGCACCCTGCCAGACGTTGTACTTGCTGCCCCGGAAGCTCGGCTCGCGATAGCCCTCCTGCGACGCCGCCACGGCCATGAACGCGGTGCGCTCGCCACGGCCGAAGATCACCGAGACCGGCTTGCGGGCCGAGGGGTTGAGATAGATGGTGCCGTTCTGGAAGCGCTGGAGGCAGGCCCCCTCGAGCAGCTGGCAGGTGACGTCGGACACCGGAGCACCGAGTCGGCCGCGGACGCCATCGAGCTGCTGGTACCGCTCCAGCATCCGGCCGTAGACCAGCGACGTGGACTTGCCGACCTTGGCCAGGATCGCCTTGCCGTAGGACCCGTGGATGACTCGCCGCCCGAACCGCTGGTCGGCCTGCGGCCCGCCGTTGCGCTGCCCCAGCACGCCCCGGAGGCTGCGCTCGCGGTCGTCGTAGGAACGCTCGGCCTTGGTCCGCCGGACCCGGACCGGCGAGGAGTCTGCCGCGCGGTACCGGTCGGTGCGGACCACGACGGTCCGGTAGACCCGCGTGCCCGGCGCCCGGTAGGGCACCAGGTAGCCGCCCCTCCTGCCCGTGACCCGACGGGCGATGGTGTGGAACTTCCCGCCCGGGGCCTTGGCCTGGATCCTCACCTTCGCCCGCGCGGCCGGACCGGAGCCGGTGAGCACCCTGCCCCGGATGAACACCAGCTCGGTGGCCCGGGCATTCGGCGCGTTCACGTTGACCGTCACCCGGGTGGCCTGCGCCGCGGCGGCCGGGGCACCGCCGAACACCACGACCGACGCGACCGTGACCGCCAACGAGCTGAGGACGGCGACGAGGCCGCTGAGAGGTTGCTTCACACCCATGTCCATTCCCGAGTCGGTGAGGGGAGCAAACCGATCCTAAGGTAAAGAAACGGCCTCAGAACATGATCGTCGAGAATGTCGCGGTCTGTTCGAAACCGACGGCGGCGTAGGCGCCCCGGGCGGGCAGGTTGTGGTCGTTGACGTAGAGCGAGACGACCGGGGCGATCTCCCTCAGCGCGATCTCGACCACCGCCGCCATGCCGGCAGTCGCCAGCCCCTCCCCACGGCGGTCGGGCGCGACGTACACACCCTGGACCTGGCAGGCGTACGGCGAGACCGCCGCGACCTCGGCCTTGAACACGACCCGGCCGTCGTCGTCGAACCGGGCGAAGGACCAGCCCTTGCCGATCAGCTGGGCGATCCGCGCCCGGTACATGTCCGCTCCGCCGCCGATCTCGGGTGAGACACCGACCTCCTCGGTGTACATCGCCACGCAGGCCGGGTACAACGTGGGCAGGTCGGCGTCGGTGGTGCGCCGGACAGCCGGGTCCGGGGCGACCCTCGGCGGCCCGCTGATCTCCAGGTGCGGCTGGTCCCAGCGGACCTCGCGCGGCTCGGGCCAGTGCGGGGCGAGCTGCTGCCACAGCGCGGCCACCGCCGCCGCGGGGCCCACGATCGTCGAGCACCGGCGGCCCTGCCTGATCGCCCGCGCAGCGAACGCCTCGACCGCCTCGGGAGTGGCGCCGACGGGCACCAGGTTGGCCGCGGAGTGGCAGGCCGAGACCAGCTCGCCATCCTCGTAGTAGCCCCACATCTCCCCGCCTATCCAGCGCGGGTCGAGCTGCGTGATCCGGCTCCGGTAGTCCACGAACACGTTGACCACCGGGTCGCGCGCAAGCAGCTGCGCCATCGCGGGGAGGTCGGTGGGCCCGAGCAGGCGCAGACCCGTCTGGGTGCGGAGCACGTACCGGAGCCTACGTCACCACGGGCCCACGTCGGAGCGCACGCGACGCGACCGGCACACCGGCGACGTCGGTGGTGGCCCGGGGAGAGCGCTCAGCCGACGGTGACCGTCGGAGCCGATCCGGTGCCGTCCACGGGCTCGCCCATCTCCTCGGCGATCCGCATCGCCTCCTCGATCAGGGTCTCCACGATCTTGGACTCGGGCACGGTCTTGATGACCTCGCCCTTGACGAAGATCTGGCCCTTGCCGTTGCCGGAGGCGACACCGAGGTCGGCCTCGCGGGCCTCCCCCGGGCCGTTGACGACGCAGCCCATGACGGCCACCCGCAGCGGCACCTCGAGACCCTCGAGTCCGGCGGTCACCTCCTCGGCGAGCTTGTAGACGTCGACCTGCGCCCGGCCGCAGGACGGGCAGGAGACGATCTCCAGCCGGCGGGGCCGCAGGTTGAGCGACTCGAGGATCTGCAGACCGACCTTGACCTCCTCGACCGGAGGCGCCGAGAGCGAGACCCGGATCGTGTCACCGATGCCCTTCGACAGCAGGGCGCCGAAGGCCACGCTGGACTTGATCGTGCCCTGGAAGGCCGGGCCCGCCTCGGTGACGCCGAGGTGCAGCGGCCAGTCACCGCGTTCGGCGAGCATCTCGTAGGCCTTGACCATCACCACCGGGTCGTTGTGCTTCACCGAGATCTTGAAGTCGTGGAAGCCGTGCTCCTCGAACAGCGAGGCCTCCCAGACGGCGGACTCGACGAGCGCCTCGGGCGTGGCCTTGCCGTACTTCTCGAGCAGCCGTCTGTCGAGCGAGCCGGCGTTGACGCCGATCCGGATCGACGTGCCGTGGTCCTTGGCCGCCTGCGCGATCTGCTTGACCTGGTCGTCGAACTTGCGGATGTTGCCGGGGTTCACCCGCACCGCCGCACAGCCCGCCTCGATCGCGGCGAAGACGTACTTGGGCTGGAAGTGGATGTCGGCGATCACCGGGATCTGCGAGTGACGCGCGATCTCGGGGAGCGCGTCGGCGTCGTCCTGGGACGGGCAGGCCACCCGGACGATGTCGCAGCCGGCCGCGGTGAGCTCGGCGATCTGCTGCAGCGTGGTGTTGACGTCGGAGGTGAGCGTCGTCGTCATGGACTGCACCGAGATCGGCGCGTCGCCACCGACGAGGACCTTGCCGACCTTGATCTGGCGGGTCTTGCGTCGTTCGGCGAGCACCGGCGGCGGGGCGGCGGGCATTCCGAGATCGACCGAGGTCATGCAGCTTCCTTCTCTCGCAGGGAGTGGGTGGACTCGATGCCCTTCCGACGGGCTCGACCACCGTTGATCGACGTTACCCGAGGCGGACCGGCGCGACGATGTCGGCGTAGATCAGCACGACGCTCATCACCAGGATCACCCCGGCCATCACGTAGGCGACCGGCAGCAGCTTGGCGACGTCGAAGTAGCCCGGGTCCGGCCGCCCGAGGACGCGCGCGAACCCTCGGCGCACGGCCTCGTAGAGCGCCCCGGCGATGTGGCCGCCGTCGAGCGGCAGCAGCGGCACGAAGTTGAACATCCCGACGAACAGGTTGATCCCGCCGAGCAGCATGAGCAGGCTCACGAACCGGTCGCCGATCGGGATCTCGTGCGTCGAGGCGACCTCACCGGCCACGCGGCTGGCGCCGACCACGCTCATCGGGCTGTCGTCGGCGCGCTCGGTGATGCCCAGCGCGGCCTTCCCGACCTCCCAGAGCTTGACCGGGAGCGTGCCGAGCGCCTTGAGGGTCTCCCAGGTGTAGTCGCCCATGGTCGTGACCACGAACAACGGGCCCTTCTTCTCCAGGACCATCTCCGGGGCGACCCCGAGGAAGCCGACCTCGACGGTCTCGCCGGCGTTCTCGAGATCGGGCCGCGCCGAGACCATGGTGTTGGTCGTGGTGGTGTGCTGCTCGCCGTCGCGCTCGTAGACGATGGTGGCGCGACCGTCCTCGTTGGCCCGGATCAGACCGCTCAGCTGCTCCCAGGAGGTGACCTCGGTGCCGTTGATCGCGACGATCTCGTCACCGGGCCGGAGACCGGCCAGCTTGGCCGGCGCGACCGGGTCGGCGGCCGTGCACGCCCGGTCGGCGTCGGCCTCGGTGGCGGCGACGACACAGTCGGAGACCTCGTCGACCCGGGTGGTGGGCTCCAGCACACCGTGGATCATGAAGACCCCGCCGAAGAGCAGGAACGCCAGCACGAGGTTCACCGTCGGGCCGCCGGCCATCACGATGACCTTCTTCCACCACGGCAGCTTGTAGAAGAGCCGGTCCCCGTCGCCGGGCTCGACCAGCTCGTACTCCGCCGCGCGCGCGTCGGAGATCAGCTGGGTGAACATGCCGGTGTTGCTCTTGCGGACCCGCAGCGGCTGGTCGGGACCCTCGTCGGTGTGGCCGGAACCTGGCGGGAGCATCCCGACCAGCTTCACGTAACCACCCAGCGGGATCGCCTTGACGCCGTACTCGGTCTCGCCCTTGCGCCGTGACCAGACCGTCCTGCCGAACCCGACGAAGTACTGCGTCACCTTCACGCCGAACTTCTTGGCCGGCACCAGGTGCCCGACCTCGTGCAGGCCGATCGAGACGGCCACACCGACCACGAACAGGAGCACGCCCAGGGCGTACATCAGCACGGTGGTCATCGGCGGTGCTCCAGCTCGGTGCGGGTCTCGTCACGTGCCCACGCGTCAGCGGCGAGCACGTCCTCCACGGTCAGGGTGTCCACAGACGAGGGTACGTCGTGGCGCGCAAGGACTCGGCCGATCGTCGGCACGATGTCGGTGAACCGCATCTCCCCGGCGAGGAAGGACGACACGCACACCTCGTTGGCGGCGTTGTAGACCGCGGGCGCAGTGCCGCCGCGGGTGCCGGCCTCCCGGGCCAGGCGTACGGCGGGGAACGCCTCGTCGTCGAGCGGGAGGAACTCCCACGTCTCGGGGCGGGTCCAGTCGACAGCGGGAGCGGCGTCGCGGACCCGGTCGGGCCACGCCAGCCCGAGCGCGATCGGGATCATCATCGACGGCGGTGAGGCCTGCGCCAGCGTCGAGCCGTCGTAGAACTCCACCATCGAGTGCACCACCGAGGTGGGATGGACGACGACCTCGATGGCGTCGAAGTCGATCCCGAACAGCAGATGCGCCTCGATCACCTCCAGGCCCTTGTTGACCAAGGTGGCGGAGTTGATCGTGACGACCGGCCCCATCGCCCAGGTCGGGTGCGCAAGGGCCTGCTCCGGGGTGACGTCGTGCAGCTCGTCGCGGCTGCGGCCGCGGAACGGCCCGCCGCTGGCGGTGAGGACCAGCTTGCGGACCTCCTCGGCCCGCCCGCCCCGCAAGCACTGGGCCAAGGCGCTGTGCTCGCTGTCGACCGGGACGATCTGGCCCGGCCTGGCCCGCGAGGTGACGACGGGGCCGCCGATGATCAGCGACTCCTTGTTGGCCAGGGCGAGGGTGTTGCCCGCGTCGAGCGCGGCGAGCGTGGGCCGCAGCCCGACGGCGCCGGTGATGCCGTTGAGCACGACGTCGCACTCCAGGCTCGCGGCCTCGACCGAGGCGTCCTCGCCCAGACCGGAGTACGCCGGGGCGAACTCCTCGCACTGGGCAGCGAAGAGGTCCGCGTTGGCGCCGCCGGCGGTCAGGCCGACCACGCGGAAGGCGTCGGGGTTGGCCCGCACGACGTCGAGCGCCTGGGTGCCGATGGAACCTGTGGACCCGAGGATGACGACGTCACGGCGCGAGCTCATGGCGAGCATCTTCCCATCGGCCCCCGACAGGTCTCACCGGAGGTCGCGGCCGACGCCCCGGCACGGCGGACGGCCCGCACCGACGCTCGAAGTCAACGGATTCCTGACCGATCACGACGTTCAACCGACGTTCTCCTAAGTGTGGCATGGATTCTTGCCCTCTATCCGTAGCGCTTCGAGTGCCCCGCCGCCTAGCCTGTGCCCATGAACCAAGCACACTCGCCGATCGGCGGTCCCGGCCTGCCGCAGGAACGCCGGCTGGTCACCGAGATCCCCGGACCGGTCTCGAAGGCCAAGCTCGCCCGCCGCCAGCAGCACGTCGCCTCAGGTGTGGGCACCACGCTGCCGGTCTTCGTGGAGGCTGCCGGGGGCGGCGTGCTCGTCGACGCGGACGGCAACTCGCTGATCGACCTCGCCTCGGGCATCGCGGTGACCGGGGTCGGCAACGCCGCCCCGGAGGTGGCCTCACGCGTGGTCGAGCAGGTGCAGGCGTTCACCCACACCTGCTTCATGGTCACCCCGTACGACGGTTACGTCGATGTGTGCGAGCAGCTGGCCGAGCTCACCCCCGGCGACTTCCCCAAGAAGTCCGCGCTGTTCAACTCCGGCGCCGAGGCCGTGGAGAACGCCGTCAAGATCGCGCGTTCCTACACCGGCCGCAACGCCGTCGGCGTCTTCGACCACGCCTACCACGGCAGGACCAACCTGACCATGGCGATGACCGCGAAGAACATGCCCTACAAGCAGGGATTCGGGCCGTTCGCCAACGAGGTCTACCGCGCGCCGGTCTCCTACCCGTTCCGGGAGCCGGTCCCGATCAGCGGCGCGGAGGCGGCGGACCGCGCGATCGACATCTTCGAGAAGCAGGTCGGGGCCTCGAACCTGGCCTGTGTGGTGATCGAGCCGGTGCTCGGCGAGGGCGGGTTCGTCGTACCCGCCGAAGGCTTCCTGCCGCGGCTGCGGGAGTGGACGGCCGAGCACGGGATCGTGCTGGTCGCCGACGAGATCCAGTCCGGCTTCTGCCGGACCGGCGAGTGGTTCGCCTGCGAGCACGAAGGCGTCGTCCCCGACCTGGTCACGACCGCGAAGGGGATCGCCGGCGGGTTCCCGCTCGCCGCGGTCACCGGACGCGCCGAGATCATGGACGCCGTGCACGTCGGCGGCCTCGGCGGCACCTACGGGGGGAACCCGGTCGCCTGTGCGGCGGCTCTCGGCTCCATCGAGGCCATGCGCAAGCACGACCTGCGGGCCCGGGCCCGCGAGCTCGGCGCGGCCATGCACGCCCGCCTCAGCGCGATCGCAGAGCGCCACGGTGCCGTCGGCGACATCCGTGGGCGCGGCGCGATGATGGCGGTCGAGATCGTCGGCGCCGACGGGCGTACCCCCGACCCCGCCCGCGCCGGGGCGGTCTCGGCGTACTGCCACGCGCACGGCGTGGTGACCCTGACCGCGGGCACCTACGGCAACGTGCTGCGCTTCCTGCCGCCCCTGGTGATGCCCGGACACCTGCTCGAGGAGGCGTTCGACGTCATCAGCGCAGGCTTCGACGCGACCGCGTGACCAGCGCCTAAGATCACGACGGAGCCGTCTCGGCCCGGCGGCGAAGGGAGCGCGGCGATGGGCGTGAGGCTCGACGGCGCTCGAGGGCTGTCCCCGCGCAGGCTTCGGGTCGGCGCGGTGCTGGTCGCCGCTGCGCTGCTCGTCGGCGGCTACCTCTACGGCCCGCCGGTCCTCCCGCTGCTGCGCGATGCCGCCACAGCCGAGTGCAACGAGCTCGCCGGCGGGGACTACCGCAGCTACCAGCTGGAGTGGGTGGTCGACGTACGCCCGCACTGGCTCTGCGGTGACCGCTCGCGGCCCGCGGAGCCGGCCGTCGACCTGGGCTGGTGGGTCGCGCCCGAGCCCTGACCACCGTCGGGCGATCCCACCGGACGGACTGCTGCCGCCCGGTGGCCCGAGCGGCAGCAGCACCCATCCCCCTCGTCGTGCTCAGTCGTCGCGCTGCCCCCAGGGCGATCCGTACTCCACCAACAGGTCCAGGAACGGCACGGCGTCGAAGGCCTCCGGACCCAGCACGCCGGTGCTGCTCCAGACGCCACGCGCGAGCAGCTCCAGGGCGACCACCGGGTTGACGGCCGTCTGCCACACCACGCACTGGTGGCCGTACTCCTGCATCGACCACTCGTTGTCGACCACGTGATAGAGGTACGTCGACCGCGGCCGGCCGTCCTTCCCGGTGCCGGTCACGTGCAACCCGGCGCACGTCTTGCCGCGCATCTTGTCGCCGAGGGTCGCGGGATCCGGCAGGCAGGCGGCGACCACGTCGCGCGGAGATACCTCGACACCGCCCACCCGGACCTTGTCGGTGCGGTCCAGGCCGAGCTTGTGCAGGGTCTTGAGCACCTCGATGAACTCATTGCCCAGGCCGTACTTGAAGGTGACCCGCTTCGCCGCCACCCAGCGCGGCATCAGCAGCACCTCCTCGTGCTCCACGTTGACGCACTCGACCGGGCCGATGCCGTCGGGGAAGTCGAAGACCTCCGGCTCGCTGAACGGTGCCGTGGTGTACCAGCCGCGCTCCTTCTCCCACACCACCGGCGGGTTCAGGCACTCCTCGATGGTGGTCCAGATGGAGAACGAGGGGGCGAAGTCGTAGCCCTCGACCTCGAGGTTGGCCCCGTCGCGGGTGCCGAGCTCGTCGATCTCGGAGAACAGGTGGTCGGCGGCGTACCTCGCGAACACGTCGGAGAGACCCGGCTCGACGCCGATCCCGCACAGAGCGAGCCGGCCGGCGGCCTCCCACTCCCCCGCCTTGGCGAACTGCTCGTCGCCGAGCTTCACCCCGGTCTGCGTGTAGGGCGCGTCGGGATGCGGACGTGACAGGCTCATCGCCATGTCGAGGTAGTCGGCCCCGGCCGCGAAGGCGCCGTCGAAGATCGGCATCACGAACCGGGGGTCCACGGCGTTCATCACGTGGGTGGCCCGGTGCTCCTTCGCGAGCGCCGCCACGGATCCGGCGTCGGAGGCGTCGACCTGGGCCGCGATGAACCTCGGGTCGGTCGCGGCCGCCTTCTCGGCCCGGACGAGGTCGTAGTCGGCAACCACGATCGTCTCGTAGAAGTCGCGCCGAGCCGCGATCGCGGTGAACGCAGCACCGACCCCGCCGGCGCCGACCAGCAGGATCCTCATCAGCTGCTCCGCTCGTCGAGGAGCGAGCGGTGCGAGCGACTCGAGACCATGGTCACTCGCCGATGTAGGACATCACGTGCTTGACGCGCGTGTAGTCCTCGAGGCTGTAGAGCGACAGGTCCTTGCCGTGCCCGGAGTACTTGAACCCCCCGTGCGGCATCTCGGAGACGAACGGGATGTGCGTGTTGATCCACACCACGCCGAAGTTGAGCCGCTTCGAGACCCGCATCGCTCGTGCGTGGTCCTTGGTCCACACCGACGACGACAGGCCGTACTTCACGCCGTTGGCCCAGCGCAGCGCCTCCGCCTCGTCGGTGAACCGCTGGACGGTGATGACCGGGCCGAAGATCTCCTCCTGGCTCATCTCGTCGTCCTGCTGGAGGCCGCTGACCACGGTGGGGGCGTAGAAGAACCCGCGGTCGCCCTGGGTGGTCCCGCCGACCTCGATCCGGGCATGGTCGGGCATCCGCTCGACCATGCCGCGGACCCGGGCGAGCTGGTTGGCGTTGTTGAGCGCGCCGTAGAGGATGTCGGGGTCGTCGGGGGCGCCGGTCTTGATGTTGCGCGCCTGCTCGGTCAGTGCCGCGACGAAGTCGTCGTGGGCGCCCGGGGACACCAGCACCCGGGTCGCCGCAGTGCAGTCCTGCCCGGCGTTGAAGTACCCGGCGGTGGCGATCGCCTCGGCGGCGGCCTCCACGTCGGCGTCGTCGAAGACGATCACCGGTGCCTTGCCACCGAGCTCGAGGTGGGTGCGCTTGAGCTGGGCGGCCGCCGACCCGGCGACCTCCATGCCGGCGCGCACCGAGCCGGTGATCGAGACCATCTCGGGGATGTCGTGCTCGACGATAGCCCGGCCGGTGTCGCGGTCGCCACAGACCACGTTGAGCACGCCGGGCGGCAGGAACTCCTGCGCCAGCTCACCGAGCAGCGTGGTGGACGCCGGGGTGGTGTCCGACGGCTTCAGCACGACGGTGTTGCCCGCGGCCAGGGCCGGCGCGATCTTCCAGATCGCCATCATCAGCGGGTAGTTCCACGGCGTCACCTGGCCGACCACCCCGATCGGCTCGCGCCGGATCATCGAGGTGTGGTCCTTCATGTACTCCCCGGCCGACCGGCCCTCGAGCACCCGCGCCGCGCCGGCGAAGAAGCGCAGCTCGTCCACCGACGGCGGCAGCTCCTCCTCGGCGGTCAGCGAGGTCGGCTTCCCGGTGTTCTCGCACTCGACCCGCACGAACTCGTCGGCCCGCGCCTCGAGCGCGTCGGCCATCTTGAGCAGGGCGAGCTGCCGCTCGGCCGGCGTGCTCTCCCCCCAGCTCTCGAACGCCGTCGCGGCCGCCTTCATCGCCCGGTCGACGTCCTCGGCCCCCGAGGCGGGTGCCTGGGCGTAGACCTCGCCGGTCGCCGGGTTGACCACGTCGTAGGTCTTCCCCGAGACCGACCCCACGGCCTCGCCACCGATGATGTTGCGGAACTCCTGTGCCATCCCTGTGCGCCTTCCTCTGGCTGCTCACGGCTGTCGACGAGTACGGCGAGCAGGTGGCCGCCGTACCTGCCCGCAGCCTAGCCACACGACAACCGATTCGGTATAGCAACGACGCCTTCGGCTACGAAATCATCATGCGGACACGCTCCAGACGGATGACATCGGTCCTCGGCAACGACGTACCCCGGACCTGGCGGTGGGCCGCGGCTCACCGACAGGTCGCCAGCCAGCGGCCGAAGTCCCAGTCGTCGAGGAACGCTCGTGTCGCCTCGCGACCGGCCTGCAGCAGCCGACCCCGCTCGGTCTCGTCGAGGTCGAAGTCGACCGCACTGACCCCCGCGGTGTCGACGTAGACGGAGCGGGAGACGTTGCACGGGTCGAGCACGTGCTCGGCCTGGCAGGCCTCGATGGCGGTCTCCACGAGCGCGATCCCGGTGGACACCGGTCCCCGGACCGGACGCACCCGGGCCGGCTCGCCGGAGACGAGTGCGTCGAGCCGGACCCCGATCGTGGGCCAGCGCGGCGGCACCTCGTCGAGCCGGTCGAAGGTGCCGATCGGGTAGTTCGACAGCAGGCCGCCGTCGACCAGGGTGGAGGTTCCCCGTGTCCCGGCGAGCAGGACCGGCTCGAAGAAGTACGGGATCGAGGCCGACGCGCGCACCGCGTCGGCCACTCGCTGCTCGTCCGGGTCGAGCCCGTAGGCGGCGTAGTCCCAGGGCAGCTGGGCGAGCCGGCGGCGGGAGAGGTCGCTGGCCATCACCACCAGCCCGTAGCGATGGTGCACCGTCCCGTCGGCGCCGGGGTCCTCGGTGCGCAGGTCGCCGAAGGTCTCGACCCCGAGGTCGGCCAGCACGCCGGTGAGCCAGTCATGGAGGTAGTCGCCCTCGTAGACGCCGCCCTCGACCAGCACCGCGAGCCCGTCGGCAAGGACACCGAACGGTCCGAGCAGCGAGCCGGGGAAGCCCCGGTCGCGGAACCGGCGGTAGTCGAGGGTCCCGGCGATGTCGGCAAGACGGGAGGCCGGCTCTCCGCGGCGCTCGAGGGCCGCGAGCACGGCACCGACGACCGCCCCGGCCGAGGTTCCCGCGATCCGCGGGAAGCGGTAGCCGGCGTCCGCGAGCCCGAGCACCGCACCGACGAGCGCGATCCCCTTCACCCCGCCGCCCTCCAGCACGAGGTCCACCCGACCGGCGTCGGCCTGCTGAGCTGTGCCCGAGATGTCCATGGGCGCGACCCTAGCCAGGCCCACCCCCGAAGGATCAGCCGAAGACCCGCTCCCCCTCCACGTAGGTGGCGACCACCCGAGCCGCCCCGACCTCGTCGGCGGGGCCGGTGAACGGGTCGCGGTCGAGGACGGCCAGGTCGGCGAGCATGCCTGGCGCGAGCGACCCCGTCTCGTCGAGGTGGTTCACGTGGGCCGAACCGGAAGTGTAGGCGGCGAAGGCCTGCTCGAGCGTGAGGGCCTGCTCGGGCAGGAAGGGCTCCGAACCGGCCCGCCCCGGCTCGTCGTACAGCGTGCGGTTGACCGCGACGTGGATCCCGGCCACCGGGTCCGGCGAGCTGACCGGCCAGTCGCTGCCGGCTGCGAGCCGCGCCCCGGCGCGCAGCAGGTCGGCGAAGGGGTACTGCCAGCCGCCCCGCTCGGCGTCGAGGAAGGGCAGCGTCAGGTCGGTCATCTGCTCGTCCAGCGCGGCCCACAGCGGTTGCATGTTCGCGGCGACCCCGAGCTCGGCGAACCGGCCCCTGTCCTCGGGGCGGACCAGCTGGAGGTGGGCGATGTGGTGGCGCAGGTCCGCGTCGGGGTGGGCGGCTCGTGCCGCGGCGACGGCGTCGAGGGACTCGGCAACCGCGCGGTCGCCGATCGCGTGGAAGTGCACCTGGAACCCCTCGGCGTCGAGGAGCACGACGGCCTCGCGCAGGATCTCGGGGTCGACGAAGGACAGGCCGGTGTTCCCGGTGGCGCAGCCGCAGCCGTCGAGGTACGGCGCGGTCATCGCCGCAGTGCCGTTCTCGGCGATCCCGTCCTGCATGATCTTGACCGCCCCCGGGTCGAAGCGGTCCCGACGATGCGCCCTGCGCCGCTCGAGGAGGTCCTCGACCTGCTCGAGGCCGAGGTCGCGGCGCCACCACAGCGCCCCGCGCACCCGGGCGGTGAGCGCGCCGGCCTCCGCGGCCCGGACGTAGACCGGCGTGACGTCACGGACGCCGCCGTAGTCGCCGAGGATCGCGTCCTGCCAGGCGGTGATGCCCCGCGAATGCAGGTACTCCTGTGCCAGGACGAGCGCAGCGTCGTACTCCTCGTCCGCGGTGGCGGGCAGCAAGCGCTCGACCAGCTCCATCGCGCCCTCGTGGAGCAGCCCGGTGGGGTTGCCGTCGGCGTCGCGCTCGATCCGGCCGTCGGCGGGGTCCGGGGTGCGCGCGTCGACGCCGGCCAGCTCGAGAGCGCGGGAGCTCACCCAGGCGCCGTGGTGGTCGGCGTTGAGCAGGAGCACCGGGCGGTCGCCGACCACGGCGTCGAGGTCGGCGGCCAGCGGGCCCTGCGGGCCGAACGCGGTCAGCGACCACCCGCCCCCGGTCACCCAGGTGCGGTCGGGATGGACCTCGGCGTAGCCACGGACCCTCCTGAGGCAGCCCTCCCGGGTCGCCTCCTCGGAGAGGTCGCAGCGCAGCCGCTCGAGCCCGCCCTGCACCGGGTGCGCGTGCGCGTCCTGGAACCCCGGCAGCAGCAGTCCGCCGGCGAGGTCCACCCGCTCGGCTCCACCGGGCGCCTCCAGACGATCCTCGGGGCCCACCGCGGCCACCCGGCCGTCGATCACCACGGCGCCGTGGCCGGGGCGGTGGCGCGTGCCGTCGAAGAGCGCGCCCCCGGTGAACACAACCGCCCGACTCATGCCCCACCTCTACTTCGAAATCCGTGGCCGAAGGTGACTCTGATCTGCGACATGAATATCATCTGCGTGTCAACGCAACGAAATCACTTGAATCGTCGGCGTCCGCAGAGGAGGATTACCCTCGACGAGACGCTCGCACAAAAGGGAAGCATCACATGTCAGCTCACGCGATGGACCCGGCCTCGACGACCCCCGCGCCGATGGACGACGCCGCCTACGCCGCGATGCAGAAGTCCGCACGCGACCACCTGTGGATGCACTTCACGCGGATGTCGACCTACGACCACGCCGACGTGCCGGTGATCGTGCGCGGCGAGGGCGCCTACGTCTGGGACGCCAAGGGCAACCGCTATCTCGACGCGCTCGGCGGCCTGTTCGTCAACCAGCTCGGCCACGGCCGCACCGACCTCGCCGAGGTCGCGATGAAGCAGGCATCCGAGCTCGCGTACTTCCCGCTGTGGTCCTATGCGCACCCGACCGCGATCGAGCTGGCCGAGAAGGTCGCCTCGCTCGCGCCCGGCGACCTCAACCGGGTGTTCTTCACCTCCGGTGGCGGCGAGGCCGTCGAGACCGCGTGGAAGCTGGCCAAGAACTACTTCAAGCTCACCGGCAAGCCCCTGAAGCACAAGGTGATCAGCCGCGCGATCGCCTACCACGGCACCACCCAGGGCGCACTGTCGATCACCGGCCTGCCGGCGCTCAAGTCGGTCTTCGAGCCACTGGTCCCCTCGACCTTCCGCGTGCCGAACACGAACTTCTACCGGGCCCCTCAGCACGGTGACGACCTCGAGGCGTTCGGCCGCTGGGCCGCCGACCAGATCGCGGTGGCGATCGAGCAGGAGGGCCCTGAGACCGTCGCCGCGGTGTTCCTCGAGCCGGTGCAGAACGCCGGCGGCTGCTTCCCGCCGCCGCCCGGCTACTTCCAGCGGGTGCGGGAGATCTGCGACGAGTACGACGTGCTGCTGGTCAGCGACGAGGTGATCTGCGCCTTCGGCCGCCTCGGTCACATGTTCGGCGCCGAGCGCTACGACTACCAGCCCGACATGATCACCGTCGCCAAGGGCCTCACCTCCGGCTACTCCCCGCTCGGCGCGATGATCGCCTCCGACCGGCTGATGGAGCCGTTCCTTCAGGGCACCAACACGTTCCTGCACGGCTACACCTTCGGCGGCCACCCGGTCTCCACCGCGGTCGCGCTGAAGAACCTGCAGATCTTCGAGGACGAGCAGATCCTGGAGAACGTCCGCGCCAACGAGGGGGCGTTCCGAGCCACGCTCGAGAAGCTGCACGACCTCCCGATCGTCGGCGACGTGCGCGGCGACGGGTACTTCTACGGGATCGAGCTGGTCAAGGACAAGGCGACCAAGGAGACCTTCGACGACGCCGAGGCCGAGAAGCTGCTGCGCGGCTTCCTGTCCAAGGCGCTGTACGACGAGGGCCTGTACTGCCGCGCCGACGACCGCGGCGACCCGGTCATCCAGCTCTCCCCGCCGCTGATCGTCGGCCAGGAGCAGTTCGACGAGATGGAGCAGAAGCTCCGCACCGTCCTCGAGAAGGCCTGGACCCTCCTCTGACGGCCGGCTTCCCTCGGTTTCCCATGATCTCAGGGGAAACCCGTACTGAGCACGGCAAATGTGCCATGGCCAGTGCGGGTTTCCCGTGCTAGGTACCGGTCGAGTTCACGCCGTGACCGACGTCGGGGATTAGGCAGCGCGGCCCAGGTAGCGCGCGAACCGACGCGCCGTCGCGTCCGGCTGGTTGAGATCTGCCCACACCAACCTGAGAACGGTCCAACCGGTCGCCTCCCGGATCCTGTCCTCACGCTGCTTCTCCTCGAAGACCACGTCCCCGGCTCCCTGTCCCGGACGGAGCAGACGCTCGTACTTCACCTTCCCGTCGAACTCCCCGAGCACCCCGTACTCCGGCCACGCGAAGTCCGTGCGCGCGATGAGAAGGCCCGTGCTGCCGAAGATCTCGAACTGCAGCTGCGGCGCCGGCAGTCCGCGGCTCCAGAACAGGTACCTCGAGCGTGACTCACCCGGTGACTCCGACCTACCGTCAGCGAGCCGGCACACCAGCTGCAACCGCTGGGCGCCGGGCCACTTGGCGAAGTAGGGCTGCCGTGCAGCGAGCTCCTCGGGGTGCGCGAAGCCCCTGGCGAGCACCGCGTCGACACTGACCAGGCCGGACTCCACCGTCAGCATCGTCGCTGCCTCCAGGGCCGCGCGGCCGGGCACGGTGACATTCATGCCTGATGCTTGCGTGAGGTCGTTCTCGCGCACCTGGCCCTTGTGGTGTACGACGTCGGCGTCGTGACGTCCCGCGCCATTCTCCAGTCGCGTGACGTGGACCGAAGACAGATCGGCACCCCAGACCGGGATGCCCTGAGCGATGAGACTGCTCACGTGACTCAGCGCCACGCGAGCACCCAGAACGCGCATCACCGCACGCGAACGGATGAGATGCCGCCCGGTCTCGTCGGCGGCCACCCAGGTGTCGTAGAAGCAGTACGCGCCGTGCCTGACCCGGACCCAGACCTTGCATCGCAGCGCGACGGCAACCGCGTGATCGTCGAAGCCGAGCTCTCGCAGCTCGCTTCGGAGAAAGACACCGTGTTCGCGTTCGATCGCTCGCAGTCGTTCATCCACGAGCACAGCATCGGCCTGTGGCAGGCGCGCCCCGCGCTCCGTCGTACGACCTGTGGATGGCGCTGCACGCCCCGCGTCGGTGGACCGCGCATGGCCTCTCCGTGCACCACCTACCTCGGCATACCAGTACCTGCCGCGGCAAATTCGTCGTGGTAGGTAGGGCTTTCCCCAGATGACTTGGGAAAACTCGGCGGCAGAGGTCACGAGTCGAAGCCGAGGCCGAGCCGGTCGAGGGCGCGCAGCCAGGGGTTGCGACGGCCGGAGCGGGTGTCGGCGCGGGCCAGCGACCAGCGGGTGAGCTGGATCCCGGCGAACCGCAGCGGCTCGGGCGGGAACGGCAGCGGCCGCTCGCGGACCATCCGCAGCGTCGTGCGCTCCGTGGACTCACCGGCGAGCAGGTCGAGCACCACGTCGGCGGCGAACCGGGTGGCGGCGACGCCGAGCCCGGTGTAGCCGAGCGCGTACGCCACCCGCCCGTCGTGGGCGGTGCCGTAGAACGCGGTGAACCGGGTGCTGGTGTCGATCACCCCGCCCCAGCGGTGCGTGAAGCGCAGGCCGGCCAGCTGCGGGAACGTCTCGAAGAAGTGCCCGGCCAGCAGGTCGTGCGTCACGTCGCGCTGCTCGAGCCGAGCCCGGATCCGGCTGCCGTAGTGGTAGACCGCGTCGTAGCCGCCCCAGAGGATCCGGTTGTCCCGGGTCAGCCGGTAGTAGTGGAACAGGTTGGCGGCGTCACCGATCCCCTGGCGGCCCGCCCAGCCCACCGACGCCAGCTGGTCGGACGAGAGCGGCTCGGTGGCGAGCACGTAGTCGTAGACCGGGACCACCGTCAGCCGCAGCCGCGCGAGCAGCGGCGGGAAGGCGTTGGTCGCCAGCACCACGTGCCGCGCCCGCACCGACCCGACGGCCGTGCGCACCTCGACTCCCTGCCCCGCGCGGACCAGCGCGGTGGCGGGGCTCTGCTCGTGAATGCGTACGCCGAGCGTCCGGCACGCCTCGCGCAGCCCCCACGCCAGCCGGGCCGGCTCCACCATCGCGGTGCCGTGCGGGTCGTGCAGCGCGGCGAGGTACGACGGCGAACGGACCATGTCCTGCACGGCCGGGCCGTCGAGCAGCGAGACGTCGTGGCCGGCGGCCTGCATAGCGTCCGCCTGCTCGGCGAGCTCGGCGACCTGGTGCGGCGCCGTGGCGACGGTCAGCTCGCCGGTGTGCTCCCAGCCGCAGTCGATGCCGTAGCGGCGTACCGTCTCCGCGATGCCGGCGAGGTTCTCCGCGCCCAGCCGGTCCAACACGGCAAGCTCCGAGGGCCAGCGCGCCTGCCCGTTGCCGAAACCGTGCGTGAGGCTGGCCGAGGCGAACCCGCCGTTGCGCCCGCTGGCCTGGTCGCCGCACCGACCGGCCTCGAGGAGCAGCACGTCGCGGCCCGGGTCGCGCTCCTTGGCCCGCAGCGCGGTCCACAGGCCGGTGTAGCCACCGCCGACGACGACAAGGTCGGCCGTGGTGGTCCCGCGCAGCGCAGGCAGCGGGTCCGGGCGCAGCGGGTCGTCGAGCCACAGCACGGCCGGCCGGGCGTCGGCGAGTGAGGGGTGCATGCGCTCAGCGACGGCCCAGGCGGCGCCGCGCGTTCAGCTCGCCCACGACCACCAGCCCCAGCGCGAGCAGGAACATGATGGTGCCGACGACGTTGATCTGCGGGGGGATCCCGCGCTGGGCGGCGCCCCACACGAACATCGGGAAGGTCACGGTCTGTCCCGACACCAGGTTGGTGATGATGAAGTCGTCGAAGGACAGCGAGAAGCTGAGCAGCGCGGCGGCGAGGATGCCGGGGAACACCAGCGGGAAGGTCACCCGCCAGAAGGTCTGCCACTCGTTGGCATAGAGGTCCATCGCCGCCTGTTCCAGCCGAGGGTCGAGGCCGGCGAGCCGGGCCTTGACGGTGACCACGACGAAGGACAGACAGAACATCACGTGCGCCACGAACACGGTCCAGAACCCGAGCTGCCCGGAGAACCCGGCCGCCACGAACAGCGCCAGCAGCGAGGAGCCGAGCACGATCTCGGGCGAGGCCATCGGCAGGAAGATCCCGACGTTCGCCACCGAGCGTCCCAGGAACCTGTGCCGCGCCATCGCGAACGCCATCAGGGTGCCCAGCGCGGTCGCGACCACCGTGGCCAGGAACCCGATCTGGATGCTGTTCGTGACCGAGTCGCACAGCTGGTAGGGCCCGCAGATGTTGGTCCAGTTGTCCAGGGTGAAGGCGTCGAAGGAGTAGCTCTGCCGGCCGGCGGGCTGGTTGAACGACATCAGGATGACGACGCCGACCGGCAGCAGCATGTAGAGCAGCACGAGCAGCGCGAAGGCCAGCACGAGGCGGTCGCCGACCCAGCGCCGGGTGCGGGAGACGGTCAGGCTCATACCAGCTCCTCGCTGCCGGACCGGCGCACGTAGACCGCGACCAGCGTGATGATGGCCGCCATCAGGGTCACCGAGAGCGCCGCGGCGACCGGGTAGGAGCCGGCCGCGAAGAGGTCCTGGATCTCGTTGCCGATCATCCGGGTGTTGGGCGTGCCGAGCAGCTCGGAGTTGATGTAGTCACCGGCCGCCGGGATGAAGGTCAGCAGCGTGCCCGCGACCAGACCGGGCATCGCCAGCGGGAGGGTGACCTTGCGGAACGTCGTGAACGGAGAGGCGTAGAGGTCGGCCCCGGCCTCGAGCAGCCGGGGGTCGAGCTTCTCCAGGCTGGCGTAGAGCGGCAGCACCATGAACGGCAGGAAGTTGTAGGTCAGGCCGGTGACCACCGCGAACGGTGTGGCGAGCAGGTGGCCGTCAGGGCCGAGGATGTGCAGGGTGCGGAAGGCGTCGACGAGCCAGCCGTTGTCCCCGAGCAGCAGCTGCCACGACAGCGTGCGGATCAGGAAGCTGGTGAAGAACGGGGCGATCACCAGGATCAGCATGAGGTTCTTCCAGCGCCCGGCCTTGAACGCGATCGCGTAGGCCAGCGGGAAGCCCAGCAGTACGGCGGCCACGGTGGCGATGCCGGCGTAGACGAAGGAGCGCCACAGCTGCGGGCCGTAGTCCTGGACCGCGTCGACGTAGTTGCGCCAGTGGAAGGTCATCTCGTAGCCGGTGAGCAGCGACCCGCTGGGGTCGTAGAGGCTGGTGCTGATCAGGGTCACCAGCGGCACGGCGAAGAAGACCAGCAGCCACAGCCCGCCGGGCAGCAGCAGCAGGTAGCCGGTCAGCCCCCGCTTGCGCTGCTCCTCGCCTCCGGAGGCCTGCTGCTCACCGGCCCCGACGTGCGCGGCCGCTGCGCTCACAGGTCCTCCTCCCGCTCCACTCCCGCGGTGGCGTCCTGGGAGGCGTCGAGGACGAACGTGTGCGCGGGCATCCAGTGCAGGTCCACCCGGTCGCCGGGACGGAACGACTCCCGGGCGCCGGTGTTCTGCTCGAAGACCATCAGCTCCTGCCCCCAGGGAGTGCGGGCGAGGTACTGGGTGCTCACCCCCACGAAGCTGACGTCGGTGACCACGGCGCCGCCGAGCAGGTTCGAGCCGTCGTCGCTCTCGGTGTCCGCAGACGCGAGGAACACCTTCTCCGGACGCACCCCGACCCAGACCGCGCCCTCGGTGGACCGGGCCCGCGAGGCGGGTGCCACCAGCTTGCTGCCGTGTACGTCGAGCAGCAGCGTGTCCTGGTTGCGCTCCAGCACCCGGCCTTCCACGAGGTTGGACTGGCCGAGGAAGTTGGACACGAACGTGGTGGCCGGGCTCTCGTAGAGCTCCTGCGGGTCACCGAGCTGCTCGATCACGCCGGCGTTCATCACCGCGATGGTGTCGGCCATGGTCATGGCCTCCTCCTGGTCGTGGGTGACGTGGACGAAGGTGATCCCGACCTCGGTCTGGATCCGCTTCAGCTCGATCTGCATCTGGCGGCGCAGCTTGAGGTCGAGGGCACCGAGCGGCTCGTCGAGGAGCAGCACCTGCGGCCGGTTGATCAGCGCCCGGGCGAGCGCGACGCGCTGCTGCTGGCCGCCGGAGAGCTGGGCGGGACGGCGGCCGGCGTACTGTCCGAGCTCGACCAGCTCGAGCATGTCGGCGACCTGCTTCTTGACGTCCTTGACGCCCCGACGACGTAGCCCGAACGCGACGTTCTCCGCGATCGAGAGGTGCGGGAACAGGGCGTAGCTCTGGAAGACGGTGTTGACCGGACGCTTGTAGGGCCGGAGCCGGGTGATGTCGTTCTCGCCGAGGTGCACCGTGCCGCTGGTCGGGTCCTCCAGGCCGGCGACCATGCGCAGCGTGGTGGTCTTGCCGCAGCCGGAGGGACCGAGCAGCGCGAAGAAGGAGCCCTCGGGCACGGTCAGGTCGAGGTCGTCGACGGCCGCGAACGAGCCGAACCGCTTGGTCAGTGAGGTCAGGACGAGGTCGGAGCCGGCCATGGGGGTCAGGCTCCGATCACCTGCGCGAAGTCGCGCTCGTACTCGGTGCGCTTCGCCTCGTCGAGGCCCATGAAGCCCCAGGTGTTGGCGAGGAACTCCTCGTCGGGGAAGATCAGCGGCTGGTCGACCAGGGCCGGGTCGATCTTCTCCATCGCCTCCCGGGCCCCCTCGACCGGGCTGACGTACCAGACCCAGGCGGCCAGCTGGGCGGCGACCTCGGGGTCGTAGTAGTAGTCCATCAGCTTCTCGGCGTTGGTCTTGTGGGTGGCCTTGTTGGGCACCAGCATGTTGTCCGACCACAGGGACAGGCCCTCCTCGGGCACCACCCACTTGATGTCGGGGTTCTCGTCCTGCATCACCATCACGTCACCCGACCACGCCTCGCACGCGACGAGGTTGCCGGCGTTGAGGTCCCGGATGTAGTCGTTCCCGGTGAAGCGGCGGATCTGTCCGGAGGTGACGTACTCCTGGAGCTTGTCGAGGGCCTGGCCGAACTGGTCGTCGTCGAAGTCCTCCGGGTCGGCACCGACCAGCTTGAGCATGAAGCCCATGGTGTCGCCCATCTCCGAGAGCAGGCTGACCTTGCCCTTGAGGTCGGCGCGGGTCATCAGCTCCTCGAAGCTGCCCACCTCGCCGGTGTACTTGGCGTTGTAGGCGATGCCGGTGAACCCGCTCTGCCACGGCACGCTGTACTTGCGCTCCTTGTCCCAGCCGGGTGAACGCAGGTTGGCCAGCAGGTTCGCCTCGACGTTCGGCATGTTGCCGCGGTCGAGCTCCTGGATCCAGCCCAGCCCGACCATGCGGGCGGCCATCCAGTCGGTGAGCACGATGATGTCGCGGCCGATCGGCTCGCAGGCACCGAGCTGGTTGCGCACCTTGGCGAAGAACTCGGCGTTGTCGTTGACGTCGGTGTTGTAGGTGACCTTGATCCCGGACTGCTCCTCGAACTGCATCAGGGTGGGGATCACGGTCTGCCGCTTGCCGTCGACCTTCTTGGTCTCCACGTCGATGTACTCCGGCCAGTTCGAGAAGTTCAGCACCTTCTCGGTGGCCGACAGGTCCTCGCTGACGCACTCCGAGGCGGTCTGCTTGGCGCCCTCGGTGCCGCAGGCGGCCAGGAGCGAGGGGCTGCCCAGGGCGAGCGCCGAGATCGACGCGCCACGCAGGAAGCCTCGCCGGCTGACCCCGCGGGCCCCCAGGGCGGACATCAGGTCACGTCCGGGTCGGTACACCGAGTGCTGGGTCATGGGGGCATCCTCCTGACGGCCGGCCACGCACGGGCACGGATGGCGAAATCCGTGAGGATCTTGTCAAAGCCGGAGCGGGCATACAAGGGATTTCGTAGATCCGAAACATGAATGCAACGAAATCGCTCGCCAGATCCCCTCGAACCTTTGACGCGGTTCAACCCCGGCTGACACTATTCGTCCCGTGAGCAGATCAGCGAGGTCCGGCGGCAGCGGCGTCTCCCTCGACGAGGTCTCCAAGGCCATCATCGAGGAGCTCCAGCAGGACGGACGACGTTCCTACGCCGCCATCGGCAAGGTCGTCGGCCTGTCCGAGGCCGCGGTGCGCCAGCGAGTCCAGCGCCTCATCGACAGCAACGTGATGCAGGTGGTCGCCGTCACCGACCCGCTCGAGCTCGGGTTCGCCCGGCAGGCGATGATCGGCATCCGGGCCCACGGCGAGCTCGAGCCGATCGCCGACGAGCTCGCCGGGATGGACGAGGTCGACTACGTGGTGATCACCGCCGGGTCGTTCGACCTGCTCGCCGAGGTGGTCTGCGAGAGCGACGAGCACCTGCTCGACGTACTCTCCCACCAGATCCGCAAGATCGACGGGGTCGTGTCCACCGAGACCTTCATGTACCTCAAGCTCCGCAAGCAGACCTACTCGTGGGGCGTGCGCTGAACCACGACCCGGCCGCCGGCCGGTACCGCTCGCTGTCGCTGTGGCACGAGACTGCGGGCGACGACTGGGTGCCGCGCGAGGCGCTGAGCCGCGACCAGCGCGTGGACGTGGCGATCGTCGGCGCCGGCTTCACCGGGCTCTGGACCGCCTACTACCTGCTGCGGGCCGACCCGACGCTCAAGGTCGCCGTGCTCGAGAAGGAGGTGGCCGGGTTCGGCGCCTCCGGGCGCAACGGTGGGTGGACCTCGGCGCTCTTCCCCGCCTCCCTGGACAAGGTCGCCGCGCTGCCCGGGTCGGACCGTGACGCCGCCCTCGCGCTGCACGCCGCGATGCGGGCGACGGTCGACGAGGTGGGCCGGGCGGCCGCCGCGGAGGGCATCGACGCCCACTTCGCCAAGGGCGGCACGATCTCGCTGGCGCGCTCGGCTGCGCAGCTGCGTTCGGCGCGGGCCGAGATCCAGCACGCCCGGAGCTGGGGCCGCGGAGACGACGACCTGCGGCTGCTGTCCGCCGACGACGCCCGGGCCCGGCTGGCGGCGACCGCGGTCCGCGGCGCCACCTTCACCCCCGACTGCGCGGCCATCCACCCGGCCCGGCTGGTCCGGGGCCTGGCCGAGGTGGTCGACTCGACCGCCGGCGGCAGGATCTACGAGCAGACGCCGGTGACCTCGGTGGAGCCGCACCTGGTCCGCACACCCGGCGGCACCGTGTCCGCCGACGTGGTGGTCCAGGCCACGGAGGGCTACACCGCCGCGCTGCCCGGTCGGAGACGCACGGTCGCACCGGTCTACTCACTGGTGATCGCCACCGAGCCGCTCCCTGACCGCACCTGGGAGTCCATCGGCCTGCGGGAGCGCGAGACGTTCACCGACTTCCGGCACCTGATCGTCTACGGCCAGCGGACCCGCGACAACCGGCTGGTGTTCGGCGGCCGCGGCGCGCCGTACCACTTCGGCTCCCGGGTCTCGCCTCGTTTCGACCGGGACCCGAAGGTGTTCGCCGCGATCTGGGCGGCGCTGCGCGCGATGTTCCCGGCGCTGTCCGGGGCGAAGGCGACCCATGCCTGGGGTGGCGTGCTGGGCGTGCCGCGGGACTGGACGGCCTCGGTCGGGCTCGACCCCGCCACCGGGCTCGGCTGGGCCGGTGGGTACGTCGGCGACGGGGTGAGTACGACGAACCTGGCCGGCCGGACCCTCCGCGACCTCGTGCTCGGCCGGACCAGCGACCTGACCGCCCTGCCCTGGGTGGGCCACTCCTCCCCGCTGTGGGAGCCGGAGCCGCTGCGCTGGCTGGGCGTCAACGCCGGGCTGCGCACGATGGCGCTCGCGGACCGGGAGGAGCGGCTCACCCGGCGACCGAGCCGGCTCGCCCGCGTGATGTCACCGCTCGTCGGCGGGCACTGAGCAGCGGGCACTGAGGAGATTGCGAACCTCTCGGTAGCGTTTGAGGTCGCCATGAGGGGATATCTGTCCTGGTCATGAACCAGGCATCCGGCACGATCCTCGCGGCAGAGTCCACCACCTGGCCCTGGCTGGCCTCGGTCGAGAAGGCGATCAACGAGTTCTTCGACCCTCTCGCGGACACGGTGAGCGGCGCGATCTTCTACGCGCCGAACATCTTCGGGGCGGAGGTTCCGCTCATCGTCTTCTGGCTCGTGCTCGCGGCGGCGATCTTCACGATCTACTTCCGCGGCATCCAGTTCACCGGTTTCCCGACTTCCCTCGCCCTGGTGCGGGGGAAGTTCTCGCGTGAGAGCGACCCCGGCGAGGTCACCACTTCCAGGCGCTCTCCTCGGCGGTGTCGGGAACCGTCGGGCTCGGCAACATCGCCGGTGTCGGCGTCGCCGTCACGGTCGGTGGCCCCGGTGCGACGTTCTGGATGATCATCGCCGGCGTGCTCGGCATGGCGACCAAGTTCGTCGAGTGCACGCTCGGGGTGAAGTACCGCGAGGTGCACGAGGACGGCACGGTCACCGGCGGCCCGTTCCGTTACCTGCCGGTGGCCTTCGAGAGGTTCGGCACGCCGGTCTCCAAAGGGCTGACGGTCGTCTTCGCCGTCGCGCTGTTCCTGTTCGGCGCCGTGGGCGGCAACATGTTCCAGGCCAACCAGACCTTCGCGCAGGCCCGTGAGGTGACCGGCGGCGAGGACGGTTTCCTCGGCAGCCCCGGCTCGTCGCTGATCTTCGGCATCCTGCTCGCTCTCGGTGTCGCCGCGGTGATCCTCGGGGGCCTGAAGTCGATCGCCGCTGTCACGAGCAAGCTGGTCCCGATCATGGGCATCGGCTACCTGCTCGCCGCCGGCCTGGTGATCCTCGGCAACTTCGCGCAGATCCCTGATGCCCTGGGCGCGATCATCTCCGGCGCGTTCAACCCCCAGGGCGTCGCCGGCGGCGTGCTCGGCGTGCTGATCATCGGCTTCCAGCGCGCGGCGTTCTCCAACGAGGCCGGGGTCGGCTCGGCGCCGATCGCGCACTCCGCGGTAAAGACCAAGCACCCGGTGAGCGAGGGCTTCGTCTCGCTGCTCGAGCCGTTCATCGACACCGTGGTGGTGTGCACGATGACCGCGCTGACCATCGTGATCGCCAACCCGGAGTACTACCAGGACGCTCGTGCCACGGTCGCCGGCGGCGGCGACGCACCCGACGGCGTCGTCGTCACCTCCCGAGCGTTCGAGACCTTCCTGCCGCAGTTCCCGGTGGTCCTCGCCGTCGCTGTCGCGCTCTTCGCGTTCTCCACGCTGATCACCTGGAGCTACTACACGATGAAGGCCTGGACCACGCTGTTCGGGCGGTCCCCGCGCAGCGAGCTGACCTTCAAGGTCGTCTTCGTGCTGTTCACCGTGGTCGGGACCGTGATGACCTTCGAGTCCGTGCTCACCTTCGCCGACTCGATGCTGTTCGTCTGCGCGATCGTCAACCTCTTCGCCTGCTACCTGCTGCTGCCCAAGGTGCTCGAGGAGCTGCGCAGCTTCCGCCAAGGTCGTCGCAACGGCGAGATCTGCGAGGTGCCGGTCGAGGAGCGCGCCAACACCTGAGAACCCGGACCCGATGGTGGCGATCGGTCTCGTAGAGGAGTAGACAGGTCCTCGCACCAGACTGCCGAGCCCACCGGGCTCGCCGACGAGGGGAAACGTGATGTCGACGACGACACCGACAGAACAACGAAGCAGGCGGATGACACCGAAGTCGATGGCGATCTGGGCTGTGGTCGCCGTCGTCGGCGCCGCCTCCTGGACCGTGTTGGCACTCTCCCGCGGCGAGGAGGTGTCGGCTCTGTGGATCCTGTTCGCCGCGCTGGCGTCGTACGCCATCGCCTACCGCTTCTACGCCCGGTTCATCGCCTACCGCGTGCTCGGTGTGGACGACACCCGCGCGACACCTGCGGAGCGGCTGCACAACGGCATCGACTACGACATCACCGACCGGCGAGTGCTGTTCGGGCACCACTTCGCCGCGATCGCCGGAGCCGGTCCGTTGGTCGGGCCGGTGCTCGCGGCCCAGATGGGCTACCTGCCCGGCACGATCTGGATCATCGTCGGCGTCATCTTCGCCGGTGCCGTGCAGGACATGGTGATCCTGTTCTTCTCGATGCGCCGTGACGGCAAGAGCCTCGGCCAGATGGTGCGTGAGGAGATCGGCGTGGTCGGCGGCATCGCCGCCCTGATCGCGGTGTTCGCGATCATGATCATCATCCTGGCCGTCCTGGCGCTGGTCGTCGTGAACGCCCTGGCCGAGTCGCCGTGGGGCGTCTTCTCGATCTCGCTGACGATCCCGATCGCGCTGTTCATGGGCTTCTACCTGCGCCACATCCGCCCCGGTCGGGTGATGGAGGTGACCGCCATCGGCGTCGCGCTCCTGCTCCTCGCGATCGTCGGCGGCGGCTACGTCGAGCAGATGGGCCTCGCCGACGCACTGACCCTCTCCAAGGAGCAGCTGACCCTCGGCCTGGTGGTCTACGGCTTCGTGGCCTCGATCCTCCCGGTCTGGATGCTGCTCACCCCGCGCGACTACCTCTCGACGTTCATGAAGATCGGCGTCATCGTGCTGCTCGCCGTCGGCCTCGTCATCGCCGCACCGCTGCTGCAGAACGAGGCGGTCACCGACTTCGCGATCGAGGGCACCGGCCCGGTCTTCGCCGGCAAGCTCTTCCCGTTCGTCTTCATCACCATCGCCTGCGGGGCGCTGTCGGGCTTCCACGCCCTGATCTCCTCGGGCACGACCCCGAAGATGGTGGCCAAGGAGAGCCAGGTCCGGATGATCGGCTACGGCGGGATGCTGATGGAGTCCTTCGTGGCGATCAGCGCCCTGATCGCGGCCTCGGTCATCGACCAGGGTCTGTACTTCGCGATCAACTCCCCCGGCGGCGCCACCGGCGGCACCGCCGAGGCAGCGGCGGAGTTCGTGCGGGGCCTCGGGTTCACGATCAGCCCGGCCGACCTGACCGCCGCGGCGGCCTCCATCGAGGAGGACACGCTGATCTCTCGCACCGGCGGCGCACCGACGCTGGCCTTCGGCATCTCGCTGATCTTCACCGAGGCGTTCGGCGGCGGGCTGGCCGCGTTCTGGTACCACTTCGCGATCATGTTCGAGGCGCTGTTCATCCTCACCGCCGTCGACGCGGGCACCCGGGTCGGCCGGTTCATGCTGCAGGACACGATCGGCAACATCTGGCCCAAGTACGCCGACATCTCCTGGCGCCCGGCGTCATGGTCGGCCAGCGCGATCGTGGTGGGTCTGTGGGGCTACATGCTGTACGTCGGCGTCACCGACCCGCTCGGCGGCATCAACCAGCTGTTCCCGCTGTTCGGCATCGCCAACCAGCTGCTCGCCGCGATCGCGCTGACCCTGGCCACCACGCTGCTGATCAAGCACGGCAAGGTGAAGTGGGCCTGGGTCCCGGGTGTCGGCCTGGTCTGGGACCTGATCGTCACCATGACCGCGAGCTACCAGAAGGTGTTCTCCGCCAACCCGAAGATCGGCTACTTCGAGCAGCGCTCGGTGTACCAGACCGCGATGGACAACGGCGAGGTCCTGGCCCCGGCCACCGACATGGACCAGATGCAGCAGGTGGTCACCAACTCGACGGTCAACGGCACCCTGCAGGCGCTGTTCGCCCTGCTCGTGCTCGTGGTCGTGGTCAACGCCCTGTGGATCTGGGTCAAGGCGGTCCGGGCCGGCAGCCTGCCGACCACCGAGGTGCCCAAGCAGCCCTCGCACCTGGTCGCTCCCTCCGACTTCTTCGCCACCAAGGAGGAGAAGGAGGCCGTGCGCGAGTGGGAGGCGAGCCAGGGCGACCTGGTCGGGGGCAGGCGATGAGGGACACGCTGTTCCGCGTCCAGCGCGGGGTGATGTGGTACCTCAAGCAGGCAACCGGCGAGGCCAAGTGGGAGGAGTACCTCCAGCAGTGCGCTCATGAGGGCCGCGAGCCGATGTCACGCAAGGAGTTCGAGCGGCACCGCGCCGACCATCGCGAGGCCAACCCCCAGTCGCGCTGCTGCTGAGCGCGTTCACCGAGGTACGCAGGACGTCTCCCTCTTCCCGTGGCTTGTCGGCCACGGGAAGAGGGAGACAGCCCCCGGAAGCAGGCCCGGCTACTGCTCCTTGCGCAGCGCCGGTCGGAGCTTCTCGAGCACGCTCTCGTCCTCGATCGTCGAGGGGACCATCGCCTCCTTGCCGTCGGCGATCTCCCGCATCGTCTTGCGCAGGATCTTGCCCGATCGGGTCTTCGGCAGCCCGCCGACCACGGTCACGTCCTTGAACGCCGCGACCGCGCCGATCTCGTCGCGCACCATCGCGACCAGCTGCTGCTTGATCTCCTCCGGGTCGTCGGTGACTCCGGCCTTGAGCACGACGAACCCGCGCGGCAGCTGACCCTTCATCGGATCGGCGGCCCCGATCACCGCGCACTCCGCGACGGCGGGGTGCTGGGCGATCACCGCCTCCATCGAGCCGGTCGACAGCCGGTGTCCGGCGACGTTGATGACGTCGTCGGTGCGCCCCATGACGTAGAGGTAGCCGTCCTCGTCGAGGTAGCCCCCGTCGCCGGAGAGGTAGTACCCGTCGTACGCCGAGAGGTAGGAGGAGACGAACCGCTCGTCGTCGCCCCACAGCGTGGGCAGCGTGCCGGGCGGGAGCGGCAGCCGGATGCAGATCGCACCTTCCTGTCCCGCCGAGAGCGGTGAGCCCTTCTCGTCGAGCACCTGCACGTCGTACCCGGGCACCGGGACGCTCGGCGAGCCGGGCTTGATCGGCATCGGCTCGAGGCCACGGAGGTTCGAGGCGATCGGCCAACCGGTCTCGGTCTGCCACCAGTTGTCGACCACCGGCACGCCGAGGGTCTCCGTGCTCCAGGTGTAGGTGTCCGGGTCGAGCCGCTCCCCGGCCAGGAACAGCGTGCGCAGCGACGAGATGTCGTGCTCGGCGAGCAGCTCGCCGCGCGGGTCCTCCTTCTTGATCGCCCGGATCGCGGTCGGCGCGGTGAACAGCGCCTCGACCTTGTGCGCGGCGACCACGCGCCAGAAGGCGCCGGCGTCGGGGGTTCCGACGGGCTTGCCCTCGTACAGCACCGTGGTGGCGCCACTGATCAGCGGCGCGTAGACGATGTAGCTGTGGCCGACCACCCAGCCGACGTCGGAGGCGGCCCACCACACCTGCCCGGGGTGGATGTCGTAGATGTTGGGCAGCGACCAGGCCATCGCGACCGCGTGGCCGCCGGTGTCGCGGACGATGCCCTTGGGCTTGCCGGTGGTGCCGGAGGTGTAGAGCACGTAGAGCGGGTCGGTCGCGGCGACCTCGACGCACCCGGCCGGGTTCTGCAGGCCGGCCTTCATCGCCACGTCCCAGTCGACGTCGCGCGGGTCGGTCATCTCCGCGCGCGCCTGCGGACGCTGCTTGATCACGCACGCCCCGGGCTTGTGGGTGGCCAGCTCCAGAGCCCGGTCGAGCATCGGCTTGTACTCCACCAGTCGGGTCGGTTCGATGCCGCAGGAGGCCGACACGACGACCTTCGGCTGCGCGTCGTCGATGCGGATCGCCAGCTCGTGCGGCGCGAAGCCGCCGAAGACCACCGAGTGGACGGCACCGATCCGGGCACAGGCCAGCATCGCGATCACGGCCTCGGGGATCATCGGCATGTAGATGACCACCCGGTCACCCTTCTCGACCCCGAACCCGCGCAGCGCTCCGGCGAACGCCGCGACCTTCTCCAGCAGCTCGGCGTAGCTGAACCGCTGGACCGTGCCCGTCACGGGGCTGTCGTAGATCAGCGCCGTGCGGTCGGCGTGGCCGGCGACGACGTGGCGGTCGAGCGCGTTGAAACAGGTGTTGAGCGTCGCGTCCGGGAACCAGCGGTAGAACGGCTTGCGTGAGTCGTCCAGCACCCGGTCGGGCTTCCTGATCCAGTCGACGAGCCGGGCCTGCTCACCCCAGAACGCCTCGGGGTCCTTGATGCTGCGGTCGTACTCCTCGCGATATCCCATGAGCCCATCTTGGGGTGCCGGTCGGCTCCGGGCCAGTGGGCCGGGCCGGGTACGTCGCCCAGGCGACCCCGTCGCGCGACGAGCGGCTGGGCGGCGGGCGCCGGGAAAACCGGTTGCCCGCCCGCCGTACGTCGGTCACGCTGGCCACCTGGGCCGGCCCGACGTGGGCCGCCATCGAGCAGAGAGGGGCGTGACATGACGACGACTGTCCTCGGCGTGCCCGCAGCCGACCTTCCCTCTCACTCATGGAGCAGCCCCAGCGATGTCACACGACGTCAACCCTGACCCCTTCTTCGTCTTCGACTTCCAGCCCCTCGACGACCCCGACGAGCATCCCGGCGACGGCGTCCACGCACAGCGGTGGAGCACGTACTGGGACGTCGAGCGGCTCTGCCGCGGCCCGGAGCCGGTGCCCGACTGGGTGGTCACCGACCGCGCCGCGATCGACACCGACCTCGGCGTTCTCAAGACCGGCAAGGAGGCCGACGTCTTCCTTCTCGAGCGTGCTGTGCCCACCGAGGACGACAGCGGTCCTGCCGTCCTGATGGCCGCCAAGCGCTACCGGTCCGAGGAGCACCGCTCCTTCCACCGCAGCAGCGCCTACACCGAGGGGCGCCGCACCCGCAACACCCGCGACGCCCGGGCGATCGCCAAGCGCACCGCGCACGGGCGTGCGGTCGCGGCCGGCCAGTGGGCGTGGGCGGAGTGGGAGGCGATGAAGCGGTTCTGGTCCGCCGGCGTACCGGTCCCCTACCCGGTGCAGATCGACGGCACCGAGATCCTGATGGAGCTGGTCACCGTCGGCGACGAGGTGGCGCCCCGGCTCGCGCAGACCCGGCCGGAGCCCGACCTGCTGGTCTCCTACTTCGACCAACTGCGCGACGCGATGGCGGTGCTCGCCGAGCACGGGATCGCACACGGTGACCTGTCGCCGTACAACATCCTCGCCGCCGGTGAGCGGCTGGTGATCATCGACCTGCCCCAGGCGGTGGACCTCGTCGGCAACCCGACCGGAGCGGACTTCCTGATGCGCGACTGCCACAACGTCTGCACCTGGTTCGTCTCCCGTGGCCTGGAGGTCGACGAGCACGCGCTGTTCGCCGAGCTGCTGGCCGCGGCGTTCTGAAGCGCGGCTCAGGCCAGCTCGGGCAGCCGTTGGTCGCCGGCGAGCACGCCGCGGAAGAGGTCGCCGCGCTCGGCGACCCGGTCCATGACGTCGCGGACGGTGAACCCGTCCGGGCGCAGGGCCGGGTCGTCGAGCTCGTCCCAGCTGATCGGTGCCGACACCGGGGCACCGGCCGCGGCGCGAGGACTGTAGGGCGCGACGAGCGTCTTGTTGATCGCGTTCTGGGTGTAGTCCAGCCGCGCCTTGCCTCCCCGCGAGCTCACCTCCCACTTCCAGCTGAGCAGCTCGGGCACCACCGCGCCGACCGTGCGCGAGAGCCGCTCCACCCACGCCCGGGTCTCGTCGAAGCCGGGTCCCCGCTCGATCGGCACCCAGATCTGGATCCCCCTGCTGCCGGTCACCTTCGGGTACGCCGTGACACCGAGGTGCTCGAACGCGGTCCGGTGCAGCCGGGCGAGCACGAGAACGTCCTCCCACGACGTGCTGGTGCCCGGGTCGAGGTCGACCAGGGCGTACGTCGGGCGGTGCGGCTGGTCGGTGCGCGAGGTCCAGGCGTGCCACTCCAGCGCACCGAACTGCGCTGCCCACACCAGCGCGGCGGGCTCGTCGAGCACGGCGTAGGTGGTCGTCTCTCCCGGGTCGGCGTCCGGGTTGTCCCACGCCCCCACCCACTCGGGGGCGTGCGCCGGCCGCTGCTTGTGCCAGAACCCCTTCGTCTGCGCCCCGTTGGGGTGGCGGCGCAGGTTGACCGCACGGCCCTCCAGGTAGGGCACCACCACCGGAGCGATGCAGGCGGCATAGCGGAGCAGCTCACGCTTGGTCACCGGCGCCTCACCGTCACGCCCGGGGAACAGCTCCTTGTCCAGGTTGGTGACCTTCAGGCTCCGGCCGAACACGTGCCAGGTCCCGTTGGCGCCCAGGTCGCCGAGCTCGGCCAGCGAGTCCTCGCCCGGCCCCTCGGGCCGGAGCGACACCGACGCCCTGTCGGCAGGCAGGTCGGACCGCCACGCACGCTCGGGGTCGGCGGCGACCTGCTCGTTGGTGCGGCCGCTGAGCACCGAATGCGGATGGGCGTCCGGGTCCCAGCCCTCGACCGCGTGCTCGTCGCGCTTGTGCACCAGCAGCCACTGCTCACGCTCACCGGGATCGCTGCGGCGGACCAGCGCGAACCGGCCGCGGAGCTTGTGCCCGAAGACGTCCACGTGCAGCTCTCCGGCCTCGACCGCCGCCCGCGGATCGTCGGTGCCGTGCGGCCGCCAGGTGCCGGTGTCCCACACGATCACGTCGCCTGCGCCGTACTGACCGCCGGGGATCACACCCTCGAAGTCGAAGTACTCCAGCGGGTGGTCCTCCACGTGGAAGGCGGTGCGCCGGGCGGACGGGTCGAGGGTGGGGCCTTTCGGCACGGCCCAGCTGACCAGCACCCCGTCGATCTCGAAGCGCAGGTCGTAGTGGTCGCTGGTGGCCCGGTGCCGTTGCACGACGAAGCGCGGGAGGCTCTCCTCGGCGTCGGCACGGCTCACGCCCGACTCGTTCCCTGCACGCGGCCGGCTCACACCTCACCGGTGTGGGCTAGGTTCGGCCGGGTGAGAGAGCAACGCGGACGCACCGTCGAGGTGGAGAGCCTGGAGGAGTTCGACGCACGGGTCGTCGCCGGTGCCTCGCGCATCGACGGCTGGCACCTGCGCGGGATCGACCTGCGCGAGCGTGGGCCCGCGCTGCGCCGGCTCGACCCGTGTGGCGCACTGTTCCTCGGCTGCCGCCTGCTCCCCGCCGACGAGGAGTCGCTGCGCGCCCGCGGCGCCTTGGTCTTCCCCGTCGTGCCCGACGTCCCCTTCGACGCCTACCGGGCGGGCCTCTACGCCCCCGGCGAGCTGTACGCCGGGCTCGAGGACTCCTACGAGCGGACCTTCGACGCCCGGGTCTACGCCTGGTCCCAGCAGCAGGACTCCGTCGACATCAGCCCCGCGCAGGCGTTGCACGACCACGCGATCGACGACGCGCTCCGTGGGCTGGTCCAGGGCCGCGACCTGGTCGGGATCATGGGTGGGCATGCGATGTCCCGGGGCAGCGCCGAGTATGCCGCCGCCGCACATCTCGCCCATGCGCTCGCGGCGGAGGGGCTGACCGTGGCCACCGGCGGAGGGCCGGGTGCGATGGAGGCGGCGAACCTCGGCGCGTACCTCTCGCACCGGTCACCTGCCGAGCTCGACGAGGCGCTCGCGATGCTCGCCGCCGTGCCGGCCTTCACGCCGTCGGTGCAGGACTGGGCCCGCGCCGCCTTCGAGGTGCTCGCCCGCTGGCCCGAGGGCACCCGCTCCTTCGGGATCCCGACCTGGCACTACGGTCACGAACCGCCCAACGCGTTCGCGACCGACATCGCCAAGTACTTCAAGAACGCGATCCGCGAGGACATCCTGCTGCACGTCGCGACGGCGGGTGTGGTGTTCCTCCAGGGGGCGGCGGGGACAGTGCAGGAGGTGTTCCAGGACGCGTGCGAGAACTACTACGCCGACGCCTCCTCGGTCGCACCCATGGTGCTCGTCGGACGGCATCACTGGACCGAGGTGCTGCCGGTGTGGCCGCTGCTGCAGGCGCTGTCGCGCGGGCGGTTGATGGAGCGACTGGTGCACCTCGTCGACGACGTGGCCGAGGTGCCCGCGCTGCTGGCAGCGGCCCGCCCGGCCGGCTAGGCCTTGCGGTACGCCGCGAGCGGGAACACCGGGTCGCCGGCCCGCGCCGACCCCCATGCACTGCGCCCGGTGAACGAGGTCTGACCGACGAAGTGCAGCCCCGCGCGGTGCAGCACCGCGGTGACCCGCTCGGCGTGGTCGCCGTTGGTACGACGGGCGCGGCCGTGTGCGAGGTCCTTGTCGACCGTGCTGACGAGGTGACCGCCCGGGCGGAGCACACGGGCAGCCTCCCCGAGCACGGCGTCGGCCACGGGGATCGGCAGCAGGTGCAGCAGCCACACCATCGTCACCACGTCCACCGAGCCGGCCGCGACCGGGAGCCGGTCCGCCGACGCCACGCACACCCGCTCGGGGAGCCGGCTCGCAGCGACCGCGAGCATGCCGCGGGAGAGGTCGGTGACCACGACGTCGAAGCCGCTGGCGGCGAGCTCCGCCGAGACGATCCCGGTGCCCCCGGCCACGTCGAGCAGCCGTCCGGGCGCCGGCACCAGCGAGGTGATCGCCTCCGCGGCGGCCCTGGCCCGGTGGAGGCCGCCCCGGCTCTCGTCGTACACCGCCGCCTCGGCGTCGTAGTAGGCGGTGCGCTCGGGGTTCACCCGGTCAGCCTAGAGCGCCCCGGGCGCCGTCGACGGCGCCCGGCCGCGGGCGCCTTGGCGGAAACCCGCCATGACAGACCGGTCCGCCGCTAGCGTCGGCGTCCATGAACAGCCGCGTCGGGCCACACGGCCTCCTCGACCGTTTGACGATGCTGACGGGCCTCGGCGCCGTCGTCCTGATCCTGCTCGGCACGGAGCTGGTGGCGCCTCCGCCGGGCCCGGAGACCTCGATCGCGACGCGCAGCGAGGTCCTCGCGACGGCGCTGGCCGCCAACGCCGACGCCGCGAGGACAGGGGCTGCCTGCATGCTCGCCGGGGTGTTGCTGCTGGTTCCGTTCGTGGGTCGACTCCACGGCCTGCTCGTCCGCACCTCCAGGCCCGGCTCGTCGATGCCGGGCGCGATGCTGGTCGCCGGGTCCGCGCTGGTCGCCGCCGAGCTCTTCGGCGCTGCTCTGGCTCTGGCCGCGGGCGAGCCGGACGGCTACACCAGCGACCCGGCGGTGGCCAAGACCCTCCTGCTGCTCGGCTGGAACAGTGCCTACCTGGTTGCGCCGGGCCTGGCGGCGATCGCGGTCATCTGGACGGTGGCGGGGTTCACCACCTCCGTGCTCCCCCGGGCGATGGCCTGGATCGGCGCCGGCCTCGTGGCGGTGCTGGCGCTGATCACCCTGCTCGGTGGCGCCGGGCTCGCGGCGATGCCGGGATTCCTCTGGCTCGTGATCCTCTCGGTCACGCTCGCGGCGCGGTTGCCCACCGGGGACGGGGCAGCGGAGCCGCCGGTCCACCACCGGGACGCCGGAACCGTCGCAGGCTGACCGGGCCTGACCGCGGCAGACGGTTCGCGGCCTGGGTCAGGGCCGCCGGTCGCGCGCGACGGGCGGCGGTCAGGCCTCGGTCGCGGCGAGCTGGCCGCAGGCCCCGTCGATCTCCGAACCTCGGGTGTCGCGCACCGTGGTGGGGATCCCCTTGGCCTCGAGCCGACGCACGAACTCGCGCTCCACGGCCGGGTCGGAGGCGGTCCACTTCGAGCCCGGCGTGGGATTCAGCGGGATCAGGTTGACGTGCACCCAGCCCCAGTCGCCGTAGGAGTTGAGCACGTCGGCGAGCAGGTCTGCGCGCCAGCCCTGGTCGTTGATGTCGCGCATCATGGCGTACTCGATCGAGACCCGGCGCTTGGTCTTGTGGGCGTAGTTCCAGGCCGCCTCGACGGCCTCGTGCACGCTCCAGCGGTTGTTGATCGGCACCAGCTCGTTGCGGAGCTCGTCGTCCGGGGCGTGCAGCGAGAGCGCCAAGGTGACCGGGATGCCCTCGTCGGCGAGCTGGCGCATCCTCGGGACCAGCCCCACGGTGGAGACGGTGATCCCCCGAGCGGACATGCCGAGCCCGTCGGGGGCGGGCTCGGTGAGCCGCCGGACGGCACCGATCACTGCCTTGTAGTTGGCCAGCGGCTCGCCCATGCCCATGAACACCACGTTGTTGACCCGCCCCGGGCCGCCGGGGACGTCGCCGCGCGCGAGCGACCGGGCACCGGCGACGACCTGCTCGACGATCTCCGCGGTGGACATGTTGCGCTGGAGGCCGCCCTGCCCGGTCGCGCAGAACGGGCAGGCCATCCCGCAGCCGGCCTGTGAGGAGACGCACATCGTCACCCGGTCGGGGTAGCGCATCAGCACCGACTCGACCAGCGCGCCGTCGAAGAGCTTCCACAGCGTCTTGCGGGTGGTGCCCTTGTCGGCCTCCATGGTGCGCAGCGGGTTCATCAGCTCCGGCAGCAGCGACTCGACGATCTGCTCACGCTGGCCGGACGGCAGGTCGGTCATCTGCTCCGGGTCGTCGACCAGGCGGGAGAAGTAGTGCGTGGACAGCTGCTTGGCCCGGAAGCCGGGCAGGCCGAGGGAGGAGACGAGCTCCTTGCGCTCGGCGGCGGAGAGGTCGGCGAGGTGGCGCGGCGGCTTCTTGCGCCCGCGCGGCTCGTCGAACACGAGGGGAAGGGTCTTGAGGGGCTCGTCAGACATGGCCCTGCCAGTGTCCCATCCCGGTGGTTGCGCAGCCGAATCCGCGACCCTCAGCCGCCGGAACGGGCCACGTCATGGATGACGTGCTCGGCGACCCAGGCGATGTCCGCGGCTGCCTCGGCTGGGAGCTTCGAGGGCTGCATGATGTGGGAGAGCACCAGCCGCACGATCGCGTCGACGGCGACGAGCAGGGCGCGCTCGTCGAGCCCGGTGTCGAACCCCTGCTCGGCCAGGGCCTCCACGACCACCGCCCTGGCGCCCTCGATCAACCCCTGCGACTGGGTGGTGATCAGCGGGAGCAGGTCGCTGCCGCCGCTGTGCGCGGAGTCCAGGATCGCCTTGAGCAGCGGGTTGCCGGCGGCGGTCTCCAGCGCCCCCTCGCAGGCACTGCGCAGGGCCGGGACCAGCTCGGTCTCTTCAGCCATCCGGCTGCGGACGACGGCGAGGAACCGGTCGAGCTCGCGCATCACGAGCTCCTCGGCGATCCGCGGCTTCGAGCCGAGCTCGTTGTAGACCGTCTGGCGGCTGACCCCGACCTCCTCGGCGAGCTTGGCCATCGTGACCGCCCCCCAGCCCTCGGCGGCGGTGATCGCGGCGGCCGCGTCGAGCAGCCGGTCACGCAGCAACGAGCGCACCGAGTCCCGGAAGGTCGAGGGGGTGTCCACGGTCATGGCCCCAGGCTATCGGCCGAGCATCCACAGGTCCGGCATCCGCAACCTGGCCCAGGCTTCCAGGTCCGGCTCCTGCGCGGTCAGCTCGGCCACCAGCAGCGTCCAGGCGGTCCCGTGCCCGACCAGCACGACGTCGCTGCCCGCGTGCTCGTCGAGGATCCTGCGCACGGCGGGGATTACGCGGTCCCGGGTGGCCGAGAGCGGCTCCCACCCCGAGACGGCCGGCTCCTCGGGACGGTCGAAGGCCCGCCGTACCGCCGCGCGGAAGTCCGCCGGGTCGGCGAACCAGTGCGTCGTGTGGCGCTCGTGCTCGCCGAGCGCCGGCTCGACCACGACCTCGGCGTCGGTGAGCCGACGCGCCGTCTGCAGCGCCTTCGGCTCCGCGGAGGAGAACCAGGCCGCCAGGCCGGGCAGCCTGCCGGAGTCGCGGAGGTCGTCGATGGCGGCCAGACCTGCCGGGTCCAGACCCCACTCGTGGGGTGGGCGGTCTCGGTCCATCGTCGACCGGCCGTGCCGCACCAGGAACAGCCGCGGGGTCACGAGGCGGGGACGAGGTAGAACAGCAGCAGCCAGGTCGGGGCGACCGTGGCGAGCAACGAGTCCAGCCGGTCCATCAGGCCGCCGTGGCCGGGGATGATCTGGGACATGTCCTTGATGCCGAGGTCACGCTTGATCACCGACTCCGACAGGTCGCCCAGGGTGGCCATCACCACCGCCACCAGGCCGAGGAGTACGCCGACCCACCAGTCGCCGTCGAGCAGGTAGACCACGCTCGCCCAGCCGGCGAGGACGCAGAACACCGCGGAGCCGGCGAACCCCTCCCAGGACTTCTTCGGCGAGATGACCGGCGCCATCGGATGCTTGCCGGCGAGGACGCCGACGAAGTAGCCCCCGATGTCGGAGGCGATGGTGACCAGGATGAAGGTGACCACCCGCGCGACGCCGTCCTCGGCGCGGAGCAGCAGCAGCACGAAGCCGGCCAGGAACGGCACGTAGACGGCGGTGAAGACACCGGCCGTGGCGTCGCGGACGAAACCGTCCACCCCACCCCGCAGGCGCCACAGCATCGAGCCGAGCGCGGTCACCGCCAGTGCGGTGACCAGGGCCGGGGCGCCGCCGACGTAGGCGCCGACCAGCATCACCACCGCACCGACGACCAGGGGCTCGAACGGCAGGGCGATCCCCTTCGTGGCGAGCGCCTGCCTGAGCTCCCAGACACCGAGCAGGATCGCGGCGACCACGACCGGCACGAACGCCGGCTTCCAGAAGTACAGCGATCCGGCGATGAGTGCGAGCAGCACGACGCCGGAGAAGATGGCAGCGGGGAGGTTCCGTCCGGCTCGGCCGGCCGGAGCCGGCACGCCGGACGGCGTCTGGGACGTGGTCATCGAGTCAGCGGCGCTCAGACCTCGAGCAGCTCTGCTTCCTTGTGCTTGAGCAGGTCGTCGATCACGTCGGTGTGCTTCTTGGTCATCGCGTCGAGCTTCTTCTCGGCGCCGGTGACGTCGTCCTTGCCGACCTCGCCGTCCTTCTCCATCCGGTCCAGCGCCTGCTTGGCGTGGCGACGGATGTTGCGGATGGCGATCTTGCCGTCCTCGGCCTTGCCCTTGGCGAGCTTGATGTACTCCTTGCGGCGCTCCTCGGTGAGCTCGGGGAGGACGATCCGCAGGGTCTTGCCGTCGTTGGCGGGGTTCACACCGAGGTCGGAGTCGCGGATCGCCTTCTCGATCGCGGTCATCGCGCCCATGTCGTAGGGCGCGACGATGACGACGCGGGCCTCGGGCACGGTGAACGACGCGAGCTGCTGCAGCGGGGTAGGCGTGCCGTAGTAGTCGGCGGTGATCTTGGCGAACATCGACGGGTGGGCACGGCCGGTGCGGATCGCCGCGAAGTCCTCACGGGTGACCTCGACGGCCTTGTCCATCTTCTGGTCCGCCTCGTTGAGGGTCTGGCTGATCACGGCTGCTCCTTGTTGCTCGTCAGTGTCGCTGGGGTCGGGTCGCGGTGGGTCGGCGGCGAGGTGCTCAGCCGGCCCGTGAGACCGTCGTACCGATCTTCTCACCCTCCACGACGCGGAGGATGTTGCCCTCCTCGGAGAGGTTGAACACGATCATGGTGAGGTCGTTGTCGCGGCTGAGACTGACCGAGGTGGCGTCGGCGACCTTCAGCCCGCGGGCGAGGAACTCGTCGTAGGAGAGGCTGTCGAACTTCACCGCCTCGGGGTGCAGCTTGGGGTCGGCGTCGTAGACGCCGTCCACGCCCTGCTTGCCCATCAAGATCACCTCGGCGCCGATCTCCAGTGCACGCTGGGCGGCGACCGTGTCGGTGGAGAAGTACGGCATCCCGGCGCCGGCGCCGAAGATCACGACGCGGCCTTTCTCCATGTGCCGGATCGCGCGGCGCGGGATGTAGGGCTCGGCGACCTGGCCCATCGTGATCGCGGTCTGCACCCGGGTCTCGACGCCCTGCTTGTCGAGGAAGTCCTGCAGGGCCAGGCAGTTCATCACCGTACCGAGCATGCCCATGTAGTCGGCCCGGGCCCGCTCCATGCCGCGCTGCTGCAGCTCGGCACCCCGGAAGAAGTTGCCGCCGCCGACGACGATCGCCACCTGGGTGCCGCGCTTGACGACGTCGGCGACCTCCTTGGCGATCGAGTTGATGACGTCGAGGTCGAGCCCGACCTTCCCGCCACCGAAGACCTCACCCGAGAGCTTGAGCAGGACCCGCTTGTACGCCGTCACACTGATTCCCTTCGTGGCAGAGCCCTCGTGAGAGACGAGGAGGCCGGTCCGTCGGATGCTGTGCTGCGCTCCACGGACCGGCCTCCTCGCTCTTGTCGTCTTCGGGTGAACCCTAGTTGATCAGGCCCCGACCTCGAAGCGGGCGAACCGCTTGACGGTGACGCCGGCCTCGTCGAGGACGGCCTTCACGTTCTTCTTGCTGTCCTGCACCGACGGCTGGTCGAGGAGCGCGACCTCCTTGAAGAAGCCGTTCAGGCGGCCCTCGGTGATCTTCGCGATCGCCTGCTCGGGCTTGCCCTCCTCGCGGGCGGTCGCCTCGGCGATCTCGCGCTCCTTCGCCACGACGTCGGCCGGGACCTCGTCGCGGGAGACGTACTGCGGACGCATGGCGGCGATCTGCATCGCGGCGCCGCGCGCGGCCTCCTCGTTGTCGCCTTCGTACTCCACGAGCACGCCGACGGCCGGCGGCAGGTCCGCGGCACGGCGGTGCATGTAGGTCGCGACGGGGCCGTCGAACACGGCGACGCGGCCGAGCTCGATCTTCTCGCCGATCTTGACCGCGAGCGCCTCGACGGTCTCGCCGACGGTGGAGTCACCGAGCTTGACCGTCTTGAGCGCCTCGGCGTCGGCCGGCTTGGCCTCGGCGGCGGCATCCGCGATCTGCTGCGCCACGGCGACGAACTCGTCGCTCTTGGCGACGAAGTCGGTCTCGGAGTTCAGCTCGACCAGCGCGGTGCCGGAGGTGGCCACCAGGCCCGCGGAGGCGGTGCGCTCGGCGCCGCGCTTCGCAGCCTTCTGGCCGCCCTTGATGCGCAGGATCTCGACGGCCTTGTCGAAGTCGCCCTCGGCCTCCTCGAGGGCCTTCTTGCTGTCCATCATGCCCGCGCTGGTGAGGTCGCGCAGGCGCTTGACGTCTGCGGCGGAAATGTTCGCCATGAGTCTGTTTCGTCCCTCGGTTCTCGGTGTGGTCTGGGGTGCGGCGCGCGCCGCGAGCCGGTGGCGGTGGGTACGACGGTCAGCGGACCGTCGTACCCACCCTCACCTGGCGTGGATCAGGCGTCGGCCTGAGGAGCCTCGTCGGCCTTCGGGGCCTCAGCTGCCTCAGCAGCGTCGGCGGCCTCCGTCGAAGCACCGGTCGCCTCGGCGGCCGGGGTGTCCTGCGTGGCGGCGTCGCCGCCCGTCGCCTCGACAGCAGCCTTGTCGGCCTCGCCCTGGAGGAGCTCGCGCTCCCACTCGGCCAGCGGCTCCTCGGCGCCCGGCTCACCGCCGGCCTCGCCACCCTTGGCGCCGGAGCGCGCGATGAGACCGTCGGCGACGGCGTCGGCCACGACGCGGGTCAGCAGCGAGACGGCGCGGATGGCGTCGTCGTTGCCCGGGATCGGGAAGTCGACCTCGTCGGGGTCGCAGTTCGTGTCCAGGATGCCGATGATCGGGATCCTGAGCTTGCGAGCCTCCTCGACGGCGAGGTGCTCCTTCTTGGTGTCGACGATCCACACCGCCGACGGGGTGCGGGTCATCTCGCGGATACCGCCCAGGGTCTTGTCGAGCTTGTCGCGCTCGCGCTTCATCTGGAGCAGTTCCTTCTTGGTGCGCCCGCTGCCCGCGACGTTCTCGAAGTCGATGTCGTCGAGCTCCTTGAGGCGGTTGATCCGCTGGTGCACCGTCTGGAAGTTGGTGAGCATGCCGCCGAGCCAGCGCTGGTTGACGTACGGCATGCCGACACGGGTCGCCTGCTCGGCGATCGCCTCCTGGGCCTGCTTCTTGGTGCCCACGAACATCACGGTGCCGCCCTTGGCGACGGTGTCCTTGATGAACTGGTAGCTGCGGTCGATGTAGGCCAGCGACTGCTGCAGGTCGATGATGTAGATGCCGTTGCGCTCGGTCATGATGAAGCGCTTCATCTTCGGGTTCCAGCGACGGGTCTGGTGCCCGAAGTGGACGCCGCTCTCGAGGAGCTGGCGCATGGTGACGACGGCCATGCCGATCGTTCCTCCTGGTCGTGTGACCTGCGCGCGTGCGTGCGCACGCGAACGGGTCGGTCTCAGTTGTCGCAGAAGGCGGGTGCCTCCTGCCCTGACGCCCGGCGCGTTCCCGCCCTCGTGGCTGCCCGGGGGCCTGACCTGAGGGACTGACGGGGACGACGCCCGTGGTGGAGTCGGCGGTGCCGGCTCGGTCACGGTGACGAGCGTGCGAAGTACAACCAGTGCTGTGCGCACGGGTTGCCACCGGGCAGTCTAGACGAGGGCGGCCCGCGGGAGCCAATCGCGGCCCCCGGGACCGCACCACGCGCCCGAGCGGGACGAGCCGGCGCCCGTCCACAGCTACGAGTACGCCGAACGCGTCCCCAGCTCGGTCACCGGTGCTGACGACGTCTGCACCGCTGGGCGGACCCTGGGTGGCATGACCAGTCTGACCGCCGCCCTCACTCAGGTGCTCGTCCTCCTCCCGCTCCTGCTCCCGGTCGCCCCACCGGTCAGTACGCCGCTCGGCCCGGACGGCGCACCGACCACGGCCGCCCGGGGAGCCTCCCCGGAAGCGCTCCCCGCGCTCTCACGGCCGGCCCCGTCCCCGGCCCCGTCCCCAGCGCCCGCCTGGCGGACGGCAGCCGCACCGGCGCTGGCAGTCTGGCCGCTCGCCCCTCAGCCGGAGGTCGTGGCCGCGTTCGACCCGCCCTCCTCGACCTACGGCGCGGGTCACCGGGGGGTGGATCTCGCAGGCACAGCTGGCCAGACGGTCCGCGCCGCGGCGGCGGGCACGGTGACGTTCGCCGGCGCGCTGGCGGGACGCGGCGTCGTGGTGGTGACGCACGGCGTGACCCGCACCACCTACGAACCGGTCACCGCCGGCGTCCGGGTCGGAGAGACGGTCACCGCCGGCCAGCCGATCGGCAACCTCGAGTCCACAGGCAGCCACTGCGCTCCCGCGGCCTGCCTGCATTGGGGACTGCTGGAGGGCACGCTCTACCTCGACCCGCTGACCCTGGTGGGCGCGGGTCCGGTGCGCCTGCTCCCCCTGCTCGGGGACGGGTCTGACCAGGGCGCCGTCGCGAGGTCCACCCAGTAGCGGCGCTTGGGGCCGCCCTCGACCTCGCGGACGTCCTCCAGCACTCCACCGTTGCTCTCGATCGTCCGGGCTGAGGCGACGTTGCAAGCCCTCGTCTGCGTGCCGACGGCCGGATCCCGAAGCCGATGTGCCCACCGACTTGCAGGAGGTACTCGTTCAGGTCGTAGCGCAGGGTGATCGCACCCAGGTATCGCTCACCCTCCACGATCCACCAGTAGCTCGCGTGCACCTTGCCAGGGTCGGGCGGGACAGACGTGTCCGACTCGCGACGGAGTCGCGCCAACCAGGTCGAGAACCCCTCCGCCGAGTCCAGGTCCAGATCGTCGGCGAGCCAGAGCCCGGTCCCGGGCTGGTGGACGCCCCTCCCCCACTCGTCGCGGGACTCCAGCCACGAGACGTGCAGCCGCTCGCTGGGGTCGACCAGCCTAAGGGTGGCTCCGGCCGCGTCAGTGTTCACGCGGGCATTGTGCCTGACTCACCGGGGCGGGACGCGCCTCCTGGCGCGTGCGGTCAGGCGCGGGGGTGCGCCTGACGGTACGCCTGGCGCAGCCGCTCGGTGCTGACGTGGGTGTAGATCTGCGTGGTCGCCAGCGACGCATGTCCGAGGAGCTCCTGGACGGTGCGAAGGTCGGCACCCCCCTCGAGCAGGTGCGTGGCGGCGGTGTGCCGCAGCCCGTGGGGGCCGAGGTCGGGAGCCCCGGGCACGTCCGCGAGCCGGGCGTGCACCATCGCCCTGACGACCCGCTGGTCGATCCGCCGGCCTCGCGTCCCGAGGAAGAGCGCCGCCCCGGACCCGGCCACGGCCAGTCGTGGGCGGCCCTCCGCAAGCCAGCGGCCGAGTGCCTGCTCGGCCGGTCGACCGAAGGGGACGGTGCGCTCCTTGCGCCCCTTGCCCAGCACCCGGACCACTCGTCGCTCGTGGTCGACATCGTCGACGTCGAGCCCGCACAGCTCGCCCACCCGGATCCCGGTGGCGTACAACAGCTCGAGGATCGCTACGTCGCGCAGCCCGACGGGGCTGCCGTCGTCGGCATGCGCCGCGGCCGCCTCGAGGAGCTCGCGGGCCTCGTCCCGCCGCAGCGCAGCGGGCAGGGTGCGGTGCGCCTTGGGCGAGCCGAGGAGCGCCCCGGGATCGGTCCGGGTCAGGCCGGTGCGGTGGGCCCATGCGGTGAAGACGCGGACCGCCGTGGCCCGGCGAGCCATCGTGGTCCGGGCCAGGCCGAGCGTCTGCTGCTTCGCGAGCCAGCTGCGGAGACTTCGCACGTCGAGACTGTCGAGGTCTGTGTGCCCCAGCATCGCCGCGTGCTCGAGCATCCCGGCGAGGTCACCGAGGTAGGCGCGGACGGTGTGCGGGGTGAGGTCCCGCTCGGAGACCAGGTGGCGCTCGTAGGCGGCGAGGGCTGCGGCGAGCGGTTCGGGGAGAGCAGCGCCCGCGTCCCCAGCATCCGCGGGGTCGCCCGGACGGTCCTCCTGCGGCAACATGCCACGAGACTATGAGGTGGAACCGTCCGAGCCGCGACGGCGCGCTGGTCTGCCGGTCAGGGCTCGACGACGACCTTGAGACCCCGCCGTGACGCTGCCGCCTCGAAGGCTGCCGGTGCCTCCTCGAGCGGGTACCGCTCGGTGACGACCGACCTGAGGTCGACACTGCCCTGCTCCACGAGCCGGATCGCTCGGGGGTACACCTCTGCCATCCGTCGCGACATCAGGATCGTCAGCCCCTTGCGCCGGGCCAGGGATGCCTGGAAGGTGGTCCGGTCCCCCTCCGGGATGCCGACGAGCACCACGCGGCCGCCGGGCCGCGCAGCCAGGAACGCTCCGTGGACCGCCTCGTCGGTGCCGGCGACCTCGAACACCACGTCGGCCCCGGAGACCCGCCTGCCAAGACCTCCGGCCAGCTCGTCGGGGGCCAGCTCGTCGGCGCCCTGGTCGAGGGCGGCTCGTCTACGGTGCGCCAGCGGGTCGACGGCGACGACGTGGCCGGCCCCCAGGGCGGCCAGGAGCTGCACGAGCATCAGTCCGATCGGTCCGAGGCCGAGCACCGCGACCCTGGCACCGACTCGCACGTGCCCGAGGTCGTGAGCATGCAGGGCCACGCCCAACGGCTCGAGCATCGCACCGTCCTCGGCGGTCATCGGCTCGGGCAGCGGGTGCAGCAGCCGGGTCGGCCAGGACAGGGTCTCCTGCAGCCCACCGTCCTGCGTGCCGTGGCCGGCGAAGACCACCTCCGGGCACAGGTGTCCGAGCCCGGCCGAGCACGTGCTGCAGCTCCCGCAGGGCACCGCGGGGTCGACGGCGACGAGCCGGCCGTCCAGCGGGCCACCCACGGCGACTCCGGCGATCTCGTGACCGAGCACCAGCGGACGCGCCACCCGCGCGTCACCGATGCTGCCCTCGGCGAACCAGTGCAGGTCCGAGCCGCAGATCCCCACGGCCCCGACGCGCACCAGCGTGCGACCGGGCGTCGTTGCAGGCGGCTCCTCGTCGTGCAACCTGAGGTCGCCGACGCCGTGGAGGCGGACCGCTCTCACCTCAGCCGGCCCAGCGCGGCCGGGGCTCCATGCCGGCAGCCAGGTAGGCCGCGTCCACCAGCTGCATGGTTCGTACGGCGTCCTCGGGGTCCAGCGGCAAGCGGTGCGCCCTGGCGGACCGCAGCGGTGAACGCCTCAAGCTGGTAGGTGTAGGACGATCTGCGACCCACCTCCTCCACCGACATGCGCCCGTCGACCTCGACCAGCACACGGTCGTCCTCGTGCGGGAGGACGAAGCTGGCCGCCACGGCACGGCCCCGGCTGCCGGTGACCTCCAGCGTCATCTGCTGGGTCTCGGCGGCCATGTGGCACCGGGCTGAGCCGGTCACCCCGGACGGGAACTCCAGGTCGGCGTCGAGCCACTCGTCCACCCCCGGCTGTCCGGCCCGCTCCCCGGCGCGCGCCGAGACCACCCGCGGCTCCCCGCCGGCGCGCGAGGCGAGGACCCGGTGCGCGTGCAGGCCGTAGCAGCCGAGGTCCATCAACGCCCCGCCGGCAAGGGAGAGCGACCAGCGGGGGTCCTCGGCGGGCGGCGCGGGGATGTTCACGACCGCCTCGACCCGCTCGAGGTCACCGAGTGTTCCGTCGTCGAGCAATGCCAGCAGCCGCTGCATGACCGGGTGGAAGAGGTAGTGGAACGCCTCCATCACGACCAGCCCGGTCCCGGCCGCAGCGTCACGGACCTCGGCGGCCTCGGCCGCGTTGCTCGCGAACGGCTTCTCGCTCAGCACGTGCTTGCCTGCGGCGACCGCGCGGAGGTTCCACGGAGCGTGCAGGGCGTTCACCAGCGGGTTGTAGACGACCTCGACCTCGGGGTCGTCGAGCAGGGCCGCGTAGTCGTCGTACGCCCGCTCGACACCGTGCGCCCCGGCGAACGCCTCGGCCCTGTCGCGGTCCCGTGCCGCCACCGCGACGAGCCGGGCGCCGGACTCGCGCGCAGGTACGACGATCGCGGCCTCGGCGATCCTCGCAGCCCCGAGCATGCCGATGCGCAGCGGATCACCAGCGGTCATGGACGTGCTGACGGATGTCGGCGTCGTAGATCTCCCGCATCGCGTCGAGGACCTCCGCGGACAGCGGCGCCGCGTCGGCGGCAGCCGCGTTCGCGCGGGCCTGGTCGGGCCGGCTCGCACCCGGGATCACGGTGCTCACACCCGGCTGGTCGATGATCCAACGCAGCGCCATCTGCGCGGTGGTCATCCCCTCGGGGGTGAGCCCGGCGACCTTCCGGGCCGCCTGGACGCCGACCTCGTACGGGACACCGCTGAAGGTCTCCCCCACGTCGAACGCCTCGCCATGGCGGTTGAAGCTGCGGTGGTCGGTCGCCGCGAACGTGGTGTGCTCGTCGTACTTGCCCGACAGCAGACCGCTGGCCAGCGGGACCCGGGCGATGATGCCCACGCCCGCCTCCTGGGCCGCGGGGAGCACGCGCTCGAGCGGCTTGCGACGGAACGCGTTGAGGATGATCTGCACGCTGGCCACGCCGGGTCGCTCGATGGACCGCAGCGCCTCGTCGACCGTCTCGACGGACACGCCGTAGGCCGCGATCGCGCCCTCGTCCACCAGGGTGTCGAGCGCGTCGAAGACGCGGTCGTCGGAGAACACCGGGGTGGGTGGGCAGTGCAGCTGCACCAGGTCGAGCCGATCCATGCCGAGGTTGCGCCGGGACCGGTCGGTCCAGGCTCGGAACGCCTCGAGGGTGAAGGCCTCCGGGACGTGCGGGTCGGCGCGACGGCCCATCTTCGTGGCCACCGTCAGCGGTACGTCGCTCCGCTCCCTCAGCAACCGGCCGACGAGTGTCTCGCTGCGACCGTCGCCGTACACGTCGGCGGTGTCGAGGAACGTGACACCGGCGTCCACGGACGTGTGCAGGATCTGCATCGCGTCCGCCTCGGACACCTCGCCCCAGTCGGCACCGAGCTGCCAGCACCCGAGCCCCACGACCGAGACCTGTCGTCCGGTCCTGCCGAGCTGTCTGTTCTCCACTCCGAAGTCCTTACGTCGTCGGGTTCACGTCGGGCGCCGACCCGGCCGGGGCGGCAGCAGGCTGCCCACCGCCCGTGCGGCTGCGCTTCTTGTTCCACACGTCGAAGGCGACCGCGAGCAGGAGCACGAGGCCCTTGATCGCCTGCTGCCAGTCCACGCCGATGCTTTCCAGCGACATGCCGTTGTTGAGCACACCCATCACCAGACCGCCGATGATGGCGCCGATCACGGTGCCGACGCCGCCGGTCACCGCGGCGCCGCCGATGAAGGCCGCGGCGATCGCGTCGAGCTCGAAGTTCACGCCGGCCTTGGGGTTCGCCGCGGTCAGCCGGGCGGCGAAGACCATGCCGGCAAGCGCCGCGAGCACACCCATGTTGGTCATCACCAGGAAGTCGATCTTCTTGGTCTTCACGCCCGACATGGTCGCCGCCTCGACGTTGCCGCCGACGGCGTAGATGTGCCGCCCGAAGACGGTGCGCCGCATGATGAACCCGTAGATGCCGATCAGCACGAACAGGATCACACCGACGATCGGCAGACCGCGGTACTGCGCGAGCAGGTAGGAGAAGGTCATGATCACCGCCACGATCGCGGCGAGCTTGATCAGGAACACCGCCAGCGGGCTCACGACCACGTTGTACTTCTTCGCCGATGCGCGGTTGCGCAGCTCGATCCAGACCAGGAACGCCGAGAGCAGCAGGCCGAGCACGATCGTCAGGTTCGACAGACCGGTGTCCGGCCCCACGTCCGGGAGGAAGCCGTTGCCCATCTTCTGGAAGCCCTCGGGGACCGAGACCGTCCGGCCCTCGAGGACCACGAGCGTCAGACCGCGGAAGAGCAGCATGCTCGACAGCGTGACGATGAACGCCGGGATCCCGACGTAGGCCACCCAGAACCCGTGCCAGGCGCCGATCGCAGCACCCGCGACCAGGCAGATGACCACAGCGAGCAGCCAGGGCACGTCGTAGGTGGACATCAGGATCGAGGCCAGCGCGCCGATGAACGCCGCCACCGACCCGACCGACAGGTCGATGTGCCGGGCGATGATGACCATCACCATGCCGATGGCCAGGATCAGGATGTAGCTGTTCTGCGTGATCAGGTTGGTCAGGTTCAGCGGCCGCAGCAGCACGCCGTCCGTGGTGATCTGGAAGAGGATGACGATCGCGGCCAGCGCGATGATCATCCCGTACTGCCGCACGTTGCCGCGCAGCATGTTCTTCACCGATTCCATCTCTCTACCCCTCGTACTCGGTCATGAGACGTACTGCGTCATGTAGCGCATGAGCTGTTCCTGGGTCGCGTCCGCCCGTGCGAACTCGCCCGTCACGTGGCCCTCGGACAACGTGTAGATCCGGTCGCACAGACCGAGGAGCTCGGGCAGCTCCGAGGAGATCACGATGACCCCCCGACCCTGCGCGGCGAGCTCGTGGATGATCCCGTAGATCTCGTACTTCGCACCCACGTCGATGCCGCGGGTGGGCTCGTCGAGGATGAGCACCTCGGGCTCGGTGAACATCCACTTGCTGAGCACGACCTTCTGCTGGTTGCCGCCGGAGAGCTGTGCCACCCCGGCCGCGACGGTCGGCGCCTTGATGTTCATGCTCTTGCGGTACCTCTCGGCGACCATCGACTCCTCGACCTCGTCGACGACCAGGCCGCGTCGCAGCTTCTCGAGGTTCGCCGAGGAGATCGCGCTCTTGATGTCGTCGAGCAGGTTCAGCCCCAGGCTCTTGCGGTCCTCGGTCAGGTAGGCGAGGCCGGCGTCGATCGCGTCGTGCACGCTGCGCAGGTGCAGGTCCTTGCCGGCCAGCCGGAGCCTGCCGGTGATGTGGCTGCCGTAGGAGCGTCCGAACAGGCTGCGCGCCAGTTCGGTGCGGCCGGCGCCCATGAGCCCGGCGATGCCGACGATCTCGCCGCGCCGGACGTGCAGCGTTGCTCCGTGGATGACCGTCCGGTCGGGGTCCTCGGGGGCCTTGACGGTCCAGTTCTCCACCTCGAGGAGGACCTCGCCGATCTTCGGCGTGCGCTCGGGGAAGCGGTGCTCGAGGTCGCGGCCGACCATGCCGCGGATGATCCGGTCCTCGTCCACACCGCCCTGGGAGACGTCGAGGGTCTCGATGGTGCGACCGTCGCGCAGGATCGTGATCTCGTCGGCGATCCGCTCGATCTCCTTGAGCTTGTGGGAGATCATGATGCAGGTGATCCCCTTGCCCTGCAGGCCCTTGAGCAGGTCGAGCAGGTGCTGGGAGTCGTCGTCGTTGAGGGCTGCGGTCGGCTCGTCGAGGATCAGGAGCTTGACCTGCTTCGAGAGCGCCTTGGCGATCTCGACCAGCTGCTGCTTGCCGATGCCGAGGTTCTTCACCGGGGTGAGCGGGTTCTCCCGGAGACCGACCCGGGCCAGGAGCTCGGTGGCGCGGTGGTTCGCCTCGTCCCAGTTGATGACGCCCCGGGTCGCGGTCTCGTTGCCGAGGAAGATGTTCTCCGCGATCGAGAGCTCGGGGATGAGCGCGAGCTCCTGGTGGATGATCACGATCCCGGCAGCCTCGCTGTGCCGGATGTCCTTGAACTCCACCGGCGTGCCCTCGAAGACGATCTCGCCGTCGTAGGTGCCGTGGGGGTACACGCCGCTGAGCACCTTCATCAGCGTCGACTTCCCGGCGCCGTTCTCACCGCAGATCGCGTGGATCTCCCCGCGGTTCACGGTCAGGTTGACGTCCGAGAGCGCCTTGACGCCGGGAAACTCCTTGGTGATGGAGCGCATCTCCAGGATCGGATGTTTCATGGGACCACCGTCGGTTCTGTCGGTGCGGTGTGCTGCCCGGCGACAACCTGCTCGCCGGGCAGCACACCGATCACGGGTGGGTTACTTGAGGTCGCTCTCGCTGTAGTAGCCGGTGTCGACCAGCGCCGACTGGACGTTCTCCTTGGTCACCGGCACGGGCTCGAGCAGGTACGACGGTACGACCTTCACGCCGTTGTCGTAGGTCTCGGTGTCGTTGACCTCGGGCTTCTCGCCCGCGGTGATCGCCTCGATCATGTCCACCGTGACCTCGGCGAGGTCGCGGGTGTCCTTGAAGATCGTGGAGTACTGCTCGCCGGCGAGGATGGACTTCACCGACTGCAGCTCGGCGTCCTGCCCGGTCACGACCGGGAGCGGCTTGTTGCCACCGCCGTAGCCGTTGGCCTTGAGGGCGGCGATGATGCCCAGCGACAGACCGTCGTAGGGGGACAGCACGCCATCGACCGTCTCACGCGTGTAGGTGTTGGTGAGGATGTCCTCCATGCGCTTCTGGGCCGTTGCCGGGTCCCAGCGCAGGATCGCGGCCTGGTCGAAGTCGGTCTGGCCGGAGACGACCTTGATCTCGCCGGAGTCGATCATCGGCTGCAGGACCGACATCGCGCCGTTCCAGAAGAACGTCGCGTTGTTGTCGTCGGGCGAGCCGGCGAAGAGCTCGACGTTGTAGGGGCCCTCGCCGGTCGCCTTGAGGCCCTCGACCAGCGACTCGGCCTGCTGCACGCCGACCTTCTCGTTGTCGAAGGTGGTGTAGTAGTCGACCGACTCCGACTCGCGGATCAATCGGTCGTAGGCGATGACCGGGACGTCGGTGTCCTCGGCCTGCTGCAGCACGTCACCGAGCGCGGTGCCGTCGATGGAGGCGATGACCAGCGCGTCGACGCCCTTGGTGACCATGTTCTCGACCTGCGAGATCTGGGTCGGGATGTCGTCCTCGGCGTACTGCAGGTCGACGGTGTAACCGGCGTCCTCGAGCTGCTTCTTCATGTTGTTGCCGTCGGCGATCCAGCGCTCCGAGGACTTGGTCGGCATCGCGACGCCGATCGTGCCCTTGTCGCCCTCACCGGAACCGCCGTCGTCACCACATGCCGCCAGGCTCAACGCGAGCCCGCCGGCGACGATAGTTGCGAGTACCTTCCGCACTGCTGTTCTCCGTTCAACTGGTCGAAAGGACGGGCTCGTCCCGATCCTTCTCGGTGTTGTCTCTTCTGTCAGGGGTCAGAGGCCTTGCGCGAGCCGGTGGTAGGCCTGGTTCCACCGGAGCTCCTGGGTGAAGCGCCGGATCTCGGTCGCTTCGTCGATGACGACCAGCTCGGTAGCGGCCATCTCCGCGAGGTCCCACAGGTGCTCGCTGGTGAGCGCCGAGGAGAGCACCGTGTGGTGCGGTCCGCCGGCGGTCAGCCACGCCTCGGTCGAGGTGCGCAGGTCCGGGGCCGGCTGCCACACCGCTCGGGCGACGGGCAGCTTGGGCAGCGGCTGGTCCGGCGCGACGACCTCGATCTCGTTGGCCACCAGGCGGAACCGGTCACCGAGGTCTGCCAGACCGACCACGACCGCCGGGCCGGGCGCCGCGTCGAAGACCAGGCGGACCGGGTCCTCGCGGCCACCGATGCCGAGCGGGTGGATCTCCAGCGACGGTCTGTCCACCGCGATCGAGGGGCAGACCTCGAGCATGTGCGCGCCGAGGATCTTCTCCTCGCCGGGCACCAGGTGGTAGGTGTAGTCCTCCATGAACGACGTCCCGCCGGGGAGGCCCTCTGCCATCGCCTTGAGGGTGCGCAGCATGAGCGAGGTCTTCCAGTCGCCCTCGCCGCCGAAGCCGTAGCCGTCGGCCATCAGTCGCTGTACGGCGAGACCCGGCAGCTGGCGCAGGCCGCCGAGGTCCTCGAAGTTCGTGGTGAACGCCGTGAAGCCGCCGTCGTCGAGGAAGGTCCGCAGGCCGAGCTCGATCCGGGCGCCGTAGCGCAGCGACTCGTGCCGATCCCCGCCCCGGCGCAGCTCGGCGACCACGCTGTAGCTGTCCTGGTACTCCGCGACCAGGGCGTCGACCTCCGCATCTGTCACTTCGTCGACGACGGCGACCAGGTCGTTGACACCGTAGGTGTTGACGGAGGCGCCGAAGCGGCGCTCGGCCTCGACCTTGTCGCCCTCGGTGACGGCCACGTTGCGCATGTTGTCGCCGAACCGGGCCAGTCGCATGCTGCGCATCGCGGCCAGGCCGATCGCTGCACGGGCCCAGGTGCCGACGCGCTCGGCGACGGCGGGGTCGCTGACGTGGCCGGCGACGGTCTTGCGGCGCACACCCAGGCGGGTCTGCGCGTAGCCGAACTCCCGGTCGCCGTGGGCGGCCTGGTTGAGGTTCATGAAGTCCATGTCGATCTCGGACCAGGGCAGCTCGACGTTCGCCTGCGTGTGCAGGTGGAGCAACGGCTTGCGCAGCAGGTCGAGGCCGGTGATCCACATCTTGGCGGGGCTGAACGTGTGCATCCAGGCGATCACGCCCACGCAGCTGTCCTGGGAGTTCGCGTCGAGCAGCACCCTGCGGATCGCGCCGGCGTCGGTGAGCACCGGCTTGCTGACCACACGCACCGGGACCGCGTCGGCCCGGTCGAGCGCCTCGGCCACCTGTCGCGACTGGTCGGCCACCTGACGAAGCACGTCCTCGCCGTACAGCCCCTGGCTCCCGGTCAGGAACCAGATCTCGCCCACCTCGTTGCCGTTCACCCAGCGGCTCCTTCCGCGTTCTCGTTCATCAGTGCTGCCCGTAGACGTTCTGGTAGCGGGCGTAGAGGCTGTCGACGTCGGTCTGCGCCATCGGGACCGGCTCGCCGAGCTGACGGGCGATGTGCACGGTGCGCGCCACGTCCTCGACCATCACCGCCGCCTTGACCGCAGCCCGTGCGTCCTTGCCGACGGTGAAGGGGCCGTGGTTCTGCATGAGCACGGCCGGTGAGCGACTCTCCCGCAGCGTCGAGACGATCCCCTCCCCGATCGACTCGTCACCGATCAGCGCGAAGGGACCGACCGGCACCTCACCGCCGAACTCGTCGGCGATCATGGTCAGGACGCACGGGATCGGCTCGCCGCGCGCCGCCCAGGCGGTCGCGTAGGTGGAGTGGGTGTGCACCACTCCGCCGACCTCCGGCATGTGCCGGTAGACGTAGGCGTGGGCCGCGGTGTCCGAGGAGGGCGCGTAGTCGCCCTCGACGAGCTCGCCGTGCAGGTCGGTCACGACCATGTTCTCCGCCGACAGCTCGTCGTAGGAGACGCCGGAGGGCTTGATCACCATCAGGTCGTGACCGGGCACCCGGGCCGACACGTTGCCGGCGGTCCAGATCACCAGCTGGTACCTGGTGAGCTCCGCGTGCAGGGCAGCCACCGACTCCCTCAGCTCCTGGACCGTGCCGCGCGCCACCTCGGGGATGCTCATCGCAGCCCTCCCGCCTCGACCTGGTCCGGCTCGGACAGCTCCGCGGCATGGTCGGCCGGAGCGGCCTGCGCCATGACTGCTCGGCGGCGCTGCTTGAGGCGGTGCATGACCTCGTTGGTGCCGCGGCCGAAGTAGTCGTGAAGCAGCCGGTACTCCTCGAACAGCTCGTCGTAGGCGGCCGCGTTCTCCGGGATCGGCCGGTAGACATCGCGGTGCACGCGGCCCATCGCCGCCGAGGCTGCGTGGATGTCGGGGTAGGCGCCGGCGGCCACGGCGGCGTGGATGGCCGAGCCGACGGCGGGCCCCTCGTTGGAGCTGATCGTGGACAGCGGCCGGTTCGTGACGTCGGCGTACACCTGCATGAGGAACGGGTTCTTCAACAGTCCACCGGCGATGATCAGCTCGGTCACCGGGACGCCGGCCGCCTGGAAGGTCTCGATGATGGTGCGCGTGCCGAAGGCGGTGGCCTCCACGAGCGCGCGGTAGATGTCCTCGGGCCGGGTCGCGAGGGTCTGCCCGACGATCACGCCGGAGAGCTCGTGGTCCACCAGGACCGACCGGTTTCCGCTGTGCCAGTCGAGGGCGACCAGGCCGTGCTCGCCCACGCGCTGCTTCGCCGCGATCTCGGAGAGGTAGGTGTGCAGGTCCTGGCCGCGTTCACGTGCGGCGGCGGCGTAGGACTCCGGGACCCCGTTGTCGACGAACCAGCCGAAGATGTCTCCCACACCGCTCTGCCCGGCCTCGTAGCCCCACATCCCGGGCACGATGCCGCCGTCGACCACGCCCGCCATGCCCGGCACCTCGCGGAGGGTCTCGCTGCTCATCACGTGGCACGTCGAGGTGCCCATGATCGCGACCATCTGCCCGGTCTCGACCGCGCGTGCCGCCGGCGCGGTGACGTGTGCGTCGACGTTGCCGACGGCGACCGCGATCCCCTCGGGCAGCCCGGTCCACTTGGCGGCCTCCGCGGTGAGCGATCCGGCCCGCTCACCGAGCTGGCCGATGGTGCGCTCGAGCTTGTCGGAGACGAACCCGGCGAACTCGGGGTTCAGGGCACCGAGGAAGTCCGTGGACGGGTAGGTGCCGTCCTGGTAGATCCCCTTGTAGCCCGCGGTGCAGGCGTTGCGCACGTAGCTGCCGCACAGCTGCCAGACGATCCAGTCGGCAGCCTCGACGAAGTGGTCCATCGCCCGGTAGACCTCGGGGGCCTCCTCGAGCAGCTGCAGCCCCTTGGCGAACTCCCACTCCGAGGAGATCAGCCCGCCGTACCGAGCCAGCCAGGGCTCGCTGCGGTCGCGGGCGAGCTCGTTGATCCGGTCGGCGTGCGGCTGGGCGGCATGGTGCTTCCAGAGCTTGACGTAGGCGTGCGGGTTGTTCTCGAACTCGGCCAGCTCGCACAGCGGCGTGCCGTCCGAGCGCGTGGGGACCATCGTGCACGCCGTGAAGTCCGTGGCGATGCCGATCACGTCCGTCGGGTCGACCCCGGCCGCCTCGAGCGCGGCCGGGACGGCGACCTTGAGCACCTCGACGTAGTCGGCGGGCACCTGAAGCGCCCACTCGGGCGGCAGAGCCGTGGTGCCGTCGGGCATCACCCGGTCGAGGACACCGTGTGCGTAGGGGTGGGCGGCGCTGCCGAGCTCCTCACCGTCGCTCACGCGGACGACCACGGCCCGCCCCGAAAGGGTGCCGAAGTCGACTCCGACCACCATGGGCGCACCCTGAGCCATCGCTGCCTGCCTCTCTCGCCGTGGGCACGCTCTCGAAATGTGAGCGCTAACATTTCGACGAGTGTCACGCCTCACTCCGACCACGTCAAGTAACCCGTAGGTAACAGATCGAAATACGGACTTTGGTCCCGCGGCGCGAGCGACCCGCCTCAGCGAACCGGCGTCAGCGAGGCGAGCGGGTCGATCCGCGGACGACCAGCGACGGCGGGACGAGTGGCACAGCGGCGGCCTGCTCGCCCTCGAGAACCCGCTGCACCAGACCCATCGCGCGGCGGCCGAGCTCGGCGAAGTCCTGCCGCACGGTGGTCAGCGGCGGAGCCAAGTAGCCCGCCTCGGGGAGGTCGTCGAAGCCGACCACGCTGACGTCCTCGGGTACCCGGCGTCCGGCTTCCCGCAGGGCGTGCATCAGGCCCAGGGCCATCTGGTCGTTGGCCGCGAAGACCGCGGTGACGTCGGGCTCCCGGGCCAGCGACCGGCCCGTCTCGTAGCCGCTGCGGGCGCTCCAGTCACCACCCCAGCGAAGCGGCGGGACCGGCCGCCCGGACTCCTCGAGCTGTGCCCGCCATCCGTCCCGCCGGGCGACCGCCTCGGACCAGTCCTGGGGGCCGGCGAGGTGTACGACGGTCTCGTGGCCGAGCTCGAGGAGGTGCTCGGTGGCCATCCGGGCACCCGCCAGCTGGTCGACGCCGGCGGTGAGCGGCAGCTCGGACAGGTCGCCCTCGACGGTGACCACCGGGACCCCGAGCTCCAGCTCCCTGCTCCAGCGCAGCACCGACCGGTGCGGCACGACCAGCACGAGGCACTCGACCGAACGCTCCAGGAGGTGGTCCACCGCGGACCGGAACGACTCCGAGGTGAAGTCCTGGACCCCGACGATGGTCAGGTCGTACGGCGTGCGGCGGACCGCCTCCTGCAACCCGAGGATCACGCTCGCCGGGCCGTACTGCGCCGTGCCGTAGGTGACCACGCCGATCATCTGCGAGCGGCTCGAGGCGAGCAGTCGCGCTGCGGTGTTGCGCCGGTAGCCGAGTGCCTCGACCGCGGCCATCACCCGGCGCCGGGTCTCCGGCCGCACCCCTGCGTAGTCGTTGAGCACCCGGGAGACGGTCTGGTGGGAGACGCCGGCGAGCTGCGCCACCTCGGCCATCCGGGGCGGCCGAGCAGGTGTCGCAGACGTGGACATGCTGTGATGTTATGACGGATCAGCAGGCGGGACCGGGGACGTGAGGAAGTTGGGGCGATGACCGACCTTCGTTGGGAGGAGCTCGGGGTCACCCATGACGGCACCCCCGTGGAGCGCATCGAGCTGCACCACGGCGACCTCACCGCGGCCTTCCTGACCTTCGGCGCGACCCTGCAGTCCCTGCGCGCTCCCGACCGGGACGGTCGGCTCGACGACGTCGTCCTCGGGTTCGACACGCTTGAGGGCTACCTGGAGCAGGATGCGTTCATCGGCGCCGTCGTCGGGAGGTACGCCAACCGGATCGCCCACGGCCGGTTCGTCCTGGACGGCCAGGAGCACCGCGTCCCGGCGACCGACCGAGGCCACGCCCTGCACGGCGGACCGGACGGCTTCCATCGCCAGGTGTGGGCGCGGCGGGCGACGACGTCGGTCGACGGTCCCCAGGTCGTGTTCGAGCACGTGAGCCAGCACGGCCACATGGGGTTCCCCGGAACCGTCGAGGTGAGCGTCACCTACACGCTGACGACCGACGGGTTGCGCGTCGAGTACCTTGCGGTCGCCGATCGGCCCACGCTCGTGAACCCGACCCACCATGCGTACTTCAACCTCGCCGGGGTCTGCGGCGGCACCGTCGAGCGGCACGAGCTCGAGATCCTCGCCGACCGCTACCTGCCCGTGGACGAGACCGGGATTCCGATCGGTGGCCCGGCGCCGGTCGCCGGGACGCCGTTCGACTTCCGGGAGCCTCGACCGGTGGGCGCACGGCTGAGGAACGGCGCCGAGCAGCTGCGGAACGCCCTCGGTTACGACCACAGCTGGGTCCTGGACCGGCCGACGTCCAACGACGGGCTCACCCTGGCCGCGCGGGTGCGGGACCCCGACTCGGGGCGCGTCCTCGAGGTGTCCACCGACCGGCCGGCGGTGCACTTCTACTCCGGAAACCAGCTCGACGGCTCGTTGCTGGGCAAGGGCGGGCGGACCTATCGGCAGAGCGACGGGCTCTGCCTGGAGACGCAGACCTATCCCGACTCGCCCAACCGGCCGGACTTCCCGCCCGCGACGCTGTTCCCCGGGCAGCGCTTCTCCTCGACGACCTTCTTCGGTCTCCGCGCGGACTGACCCCGGTGGCCGCCCCTGGGCACCGGAGCTCGGATCAGCGCCGGGGCCCGCTGACCTGACCCGGCGAGCCGGCCAGCGGCGGCTCTCGCCGCCCGGGTCGGTCACCCACCGGCCGCCTCGGCAGGCTGTCGGCGGCGCACCCAGCCGCGATCTGTGCGGTGGACCAGCCCGAGCGCCCGCAGCCGCTCCACCGCGGTCTCCACCTCACGCAGGCCGACCCCCGCGGTGCGCGACAACGAGTCGGCCGCCGCCGGTTGCATCACCGGCACCGCGTCGAGCACCTGTCGCTCCCGGTCGCTGAGCCGGTCCTCGAGCCGCTCCGGTGCCCGCGGCGGCGCACTGAGGAACGAACCCGCCGGGGAGACCAGCTCGAGGACGTCGGCGCCGGAGGTCACCAGCTCGGCCCCGTGGGAGCGGATCAGCTCGTGGACTCCCTGGGACGGCGCGCTGGTGACCGCCCCGGGAACCCCCATCAGCACGCGGTGCAGCCGCAACGCCCAGTTCGCGGTGTTGAGCGCTCCGCTGCGCACCGCGGCCTCGACCACGACCGTGCCCTGGGCAAGAGCGGCGATCAGCCGGTTACGGGCGAGGAAGCGCACCTTGGTCGGGGCAGCGCCCGGCGGCACCTCCGACACCACCAGGCCGACGTCGGCGATGTAGTCGAGCAGGTTGCGGTGCGCCGACGGATAGGCCCGGTCGGCGCCGCACGCGAGCACGGCGACCGTCGGCCCCTTCGCCGCGAGCGCACCGCGATGGGCCGCCTGGTCGATCCCGAACGCGGCGCCCGACACGACCGCGACCCCGCGCTCGCCGAGGTCCGCGGCGATGTCGGCAGCCACCCCGGTGCCGTAGGTCGTCGCGGACCTGGACCCCACCACCGCTGTCGCCCGGGCAGCCACCTGGTCGAGCCGCAGGGGACCCTTGAGCCACAGGCACAGCGGCACCCCTCCCCGGCTCTGCAGCGGCTCGGCGTGCCGGAGGTCGGTCAGCCCGGAGGGCCACTCCTGGTCGCCGGGGCACACCAGGCGGATGCCCTTGGCCGCGGCGTCCTCGATGTCGCGCTCGGGGTCGAGACCCCGCAGTCTGGTGGCGACGTCGGTGTAGACCCCGCCGAGGTCCTGCTCGTCCCGGAGCTGCTGGAAGACCTCCTCGGCCCCGAGCTCCGCGACCAGTCTGGTCAGCCGGACATCGCCCGGCTCCCCCACCCGGCTCAGCGCAGCGCGGGCGATGCGCTCGCTCATCGCGCCCCTCCCGACAGCGCGCCGACCAGCAGCGGCTCACCGGTCCGCAGTCGGAGCGCGGTGTCCACCTCGTCGGGTCCCGGCTGCTCCAGACCGCGCAGGTCGGTGACCGACCAGGCCAGCCGGTGCACCCGGGTGGCGCCACGACGGGTCAGGGCACCCGCGTAGACCCGGTCGTCGACCAGGGTCTGAGCGTCCTCCGGCAGGGGCCACCGGTCGCGGAGCACCGGGCCCGGCACCGCGCTGTTGAGCCGCCAGCCGGTGCCGGCATACCGGGTCGCTTGTCGTTCCCGGGCCGCAGTGACCCTGGCCCGCACCGTGGCGCTGCTCTCCCGGCTGGCGAACCGGTCGTCACGCTCCCGACGCCCGAGCGGCTCGAGGTGCCGCACGATGTCGATGCGGTCGGCGATCGGGCCGCTGATCTTGCGGCGGTACTCCCGCCGACGCACCTCCAGGCACTCGCAGCGGTTGTCGCGGTTGGTCGGGTGGTACTCCCCGCAGGGACACGGGTTGCACGCGAGGACGAACATAGCCCTCGCGGGAAACGTGGCGATCTCCTCACCACGGGCGATGGTGACCTCGCCGCTCTCGAGTGGCTCGCGCAGCCCTTCGATGATGTCGGCCTGGAAGAGCGGAAACTCGTCGAGGAAGAGGGCCCCGGTGTGGGCGCGGCTGACCTCACCGGGATGGACCCGGCCGCTGCCGCCACCGAGCATCCCGGTCCGGGTCGCCGAGTGGTGCGGTGCCCGGAACGGCGGCCGGGTGAGCACGCCCTGTCCCGGCGGCAGGCATCCGGCCAGCGAGTAGATCGCGCTCAGCTCCAGGGCCTCCTCGAGCGTGAGGTCCGGCAGGATGCCCGGCAGTCGCTCCGCCAGGGTGGTCTTTCCCGCGCCCTTCGGGCCGCTCAGCATCAGGTGGTGCCCGCCGGCGGCGGCCACCTCGAGGGCGTACTTCGCCTCCTCCATGCCGAGGACGTCGGAGAGGTCGACGTCCTCCATCCGGTCCTCGCCGCGCCAGGTGAGCAGCGGTCCCGCCGCCAGCGGGGGAACCGGGGCCGCCTCGGGCGGTGGGTCACCACGCAGCAGCGCCACCACCTGGGCGAGTGACCTCGCGCCGAGGACGGTCATCCCCGGGATCATGGCCGCCTCGTGCGCCTGGGGCTCCGGCACCACCATGGTGCCGATGCCCCGCGCCGAGGCGGCCATCGCCATCGGGAGCACTCCCGGGACGGCCCGGAGCCTCCCCTCGAGGGTCAGCTCGCCGACGAACACGACACCGTCGAGGGCGGCGACCGGGACCGCGCGGGAGGCCGCCAGCACGGCGACCGCGATCGCGAGGTCGAAGTGCGGCCCGCGCTTGGGCAGGTCGGCGGGCGAGAGCAGGATCGTGACCCGCCGGGTGGTGGGCCAGCTGAAGCCGCTGTTCGTCACCGCTGCGCGACACCGGTCGCGAGACTCGCTGATCGACGCGTCGGGCCGGCCCACCAGCGAGGTCTTCACCAGGCCCTGCGCGACGTCGACCTGGACGTCGATCAGATGACCGCTGGCGCCCTGGAGCGTGATCGTGCGTGCGGTCGCGACCCCCATCAGGCCATTCCTCGCACGTGCTGGACCTCCACAGGTCGGCCCGGGACCGCCAGCACCCCGATCAGGTCGATCCGCACCTCGTCAGGGCGCAGGTCGTGGTCGGCGATCCACAGGGCGGCCAGCCGTCGCAGGCGGGCCGCCTTCTGCTCGGTGACCGCCTCCAGCGGGCTGCCGAATGCGACCGAGGACCGGGTCTTGACCTCGCACACGACGAGCACCCGGCCGTCGCGAAGCACGAGGTCGATCTCGCCGGACGGACACCTCCAGTTGCGGTCGAGCAGGACCAGGCCTTGCTCGATGAGATGTCGCGCGGCGAGCGCCTCGCCGAACGCTCCCAGGGATGCTCGTTGTCGGGCAGCAGCAGTCATGTCGGACCTCCTGCAGGAAGCCTCCCCGACCCGCCGTGCGCCGAGGGGCACGGCAGTCCCGGCTGTGGATGCAGCCGCGAGGGAACGCGCTGTGGACCGCTAGCGGCCTGAGGTCGAGGTCAGCCGCGCAGGGCCGGGGTGTCGCAGGAAGGGTGCGGCACGCCGTACACGTCGGCGCCGGCGGTCTTCAGACCCAGCATGGTCGACAGCGGCTCGATCAGCAGGCCGTTGAGCTCCTCGACGACCAGCTCGCCGAGCTGGATCCGGAGACCGGCGGCGAGGCCGGCACCGCCCCAGCTGCCGCCCCCGTTGACCCGAAGGTCCACGGTCGGGATCACGAACGGGCCCGCGGGTGTCGGCGCCGGACTGTCGTAGGTCATCGGCGGGTAGCTCAGCTCGACCGATCCGCCTGACCGGGAGGCGTTGTGCGCCTCGAGACCGATGTGGAGGTCCGCGCTCGATCCCCAGCCGACGACGTCGAGGTTGGCCTCGAGGCCGATGTCGGCGAGGGCTGTCCCGACCTCGACGGTCATCCCCTCGGGGTCGCCGGGAGCAGCCGGACACGTGATCTCGGTCAGGACGCCCTCGGCGCTGCCGAGCTCGATCGCAAGACGTGAGATGTCGAGGTCGACGTCGACACCGAGTATCGGAGGCAGGTCCAGCAGTCGCCCGTGCCTGACCTCGATCTCCAGCTGAGAGGTCTCCGCCCGCGCCCGACCGACCGGCCCGCAGGCCATCTGTGGACGTTGCACGACCTTGATCCTCAGCTGCGAGCTCGTGCCGAGCCACGGCAGGGTCACCGACGCCGGCACGTCGAGGAAGTGGTCGCCGTTGGCCACGAACGCCGCCCCGGTCACGAGGTCGAGCACGTCGAGCCTCGCGGCCAGGGCGCTGCTGTCGCCGGGGGTCAGTGCGACCAGGTCGGTCAGCCGCACCGGCGGAAGGGCGCCGACCCGGGTGGCGAGCGTCTGGAGCAGGTCGACGTTGGCACTCTGCCCCGACTGGCGGCTGAGCACGTCGGCCACCGCCAGGTAGAAGCCGCCGATGCTCACCTCCTCGAGAGCCAGGACCTCATCGACCGTGCCCGCTCCCAGCTCCAGTGCGAGGTCAGCCAGGGTCACCTTGGCACCGGCGAGTCCGCGGTAGCTCAGGACCTCGAGGTCGAGCGCGTCGTTGAGCAACGCGGTGAGCAGGGGCGAGTCCGCACTCCGCAGGCTCGCGCCATAGGAGCCGAGCTTGAAGCAGGCTGACGGCTGGAGCGCTGCCACCGCGGTCCTGGCTGCTCCCCCGCTCCCGCCGGTGAACACGTAGTCGACCGTCGTCGAGGCGCGCACCCGCACCGCGGTGGGCACCGTCGACCCGTCGGGTGCGGGCACGAAGTCGCCCGTGTGCGGGTCCAGCGTGCCGAGCTCGGCGGCCAGCTCGGGCGCCTCCCCGAGGGTCAGGTTGTTGCGGGCCAGGATCTCGACAACCGCGTCCTGCCAGGTCGGGTCGGCGCTGATCTCGGCCGCCGTACGGCCTCGCATCTCCCGGGCCAGATCGAGCGCCGCCACGTCGGCGAGCGCCTGCATGTCCCGCCGGCTGACCCGCTGCATGCCGAGGTCCACCGCAAACGCCGCCACCAGGATCAGCACCGAGGCCAGCACGGCGAACATCACCGCGACCGCACCGCGCTCGTCGCGACGGCTCCTCTCCCCGGACACCGGGGTCTCGACGGGCTCGACCACCGGAGGCCGAACCACCGGAGTCATGACCACCGGAGGCCGGACCACCGGAGGCCGGTGCTCGGGCATCAGGCACTGACCTCGGCGACGGCGGTGTAGGTGAGCGACTCGGGAAGCGAGAACCCGAGCCCGGGCACGCTCGGCAGCAACGGGTGGTCCCGGTAGTCGTAGGTCAGCCGGACGCTGACGCACTGCCGAGCCGCGTCGTTGACACATGCCGCGACCGTCGGGGCGCAGCTGCCGACGACCTGCCCCTCCCGCAGCAGCTGGGTGCCGACGCAGCTGACGCCATAGCTCTGCAGGGCCTCGTTGACCGCGTGCAGCGCCCGCAGCGTCTTGTCGCCGGCCGAGACCAACGGTGGTGCGACCGCCGCCGCCCGCGCGCCCTCGGCCGCGCCCTGGCTCAGCGCCTGGCGGAAGCTGAGCATGTAGCCGAAGCTGATGATGCCGAAGACCAGGCTGAGCAGCAGCGGTACGACGAGCGCGAACTCGACGACCGCAGCACCGTTCTCGGCGCCACGGATCCGTGCTCTCGCCCACGTGGACACGCCCATCAGTCGTCCCCTCCCAAAGACAGACCTGCCGGACTCCCTCAAGTCCGGCGAGCAGGGAGCGCCGAGCTCCCTGTGACGACGTGGAACCCGAGCTCCGACGCCCCCGCTGTGACGCGGGTCTCAGCCTCAGGTTACCCAGGCGGTCACCGGCGTGCAAACCGGTGGAAAGGTAAAGAATTCGGACAGCCCTCAAGTCGAGGGACCTCCCGACCGATGCTCACCCCTTGGGCGGCTCGAGGTCGGACTGGTTCAGCTCCTCGACGTTGACGTCCTTGAAGGTGAGGACCTTGACGTTCTTGGCGAACCGGGCGGGGCGGTACATGTCCCAGACCCAGGCGTCGGTCATCGACACCTCGAAGAAGACGTCACCGGCCTCGGTCCGCGCCTTCACCTCGACCTGGTTGCACAGGTAGAAGCGGCGGTCGGTCTCCACGACGTACTTGAAGATCCCGACCACGTCGCGGTACTCGCGGTAGAGCTGGAGCTCCATCTCGGTCTCGTACTTCTCGAGATCCTCGGCGCTCATCGTGCCTCCTCCGCTTCCAGAACCCGTCCGGCCGCAGCCTCGGGCTCATTGTCCGCCATGTCCTCGACCCGGCGCACGTTGACGAACCTGCGGCGATGGACCGGACACGGCCCGTGCTCCTCCAGCGCCGCGGTGTGCACCGCGGTGATGTAGCCCTTGTGCGTCGCGAAGTCGTAGGCGGGGTAGACCTCGTCCAGCTCGGCCATGATCCGGTCCCGGGTCACCTTCGCGACCACCGACGCAGCCGAGATGCACGCCGCGACCCGGTCGCCCTTCCACACCGCGAGCCCCGGGACCTCGAGGCCGTCGACGGGGAACCCGTCGGTGAGCACGTACGACGGTCGCACGTCCAACCGTGCGAGCGCCCGGCGGAGCGCCTCGACGTTGGCCACGTGCATGCCGATCCGGTCGCACTCCTCGGGCTCGACGACCACGACCGACCAGGCCAGGGCCCGGCGCAGGATCTGGTCGTAGCAGCGTTCGCGGGCGAGCGGCGTGAGCAGCTTCGAGTCGGCCAGGCCGGGCACCTCACCGCGCCGGCCCTCGGGCAGGATCACGGCCGCGGCGACGAGTGGGCCGGCACACGCGCCCCGCCCGGCCTCGTCGACCCCCGCGATCGGATCGAGGCCGGCTCGGCGCAGTGCTCGCTCGTAGCCGTACAGCCCCGCGTCGCGGCGGACCGTCATGCCCCGTGGCAGGACGCTCACGACGGACCTCCCACCGCGTCGAAGGTCGCAGGGCGTTCGATCATCGTCAGGTGGTCCCAGGGCCAGACCACCATGAACACCTTGCCGACCACGTCGTCGACGGGGATCATCCCGCCGCCGGGGTCACCGAGATGCTTGCGCGAGTCCGCGGAGTTCGACCGGTTGTCGCCCTGCACCCACAGGTAGCCGTCGGGGACCGCGATGTCGAACCGCTCGATGGAGGGCTTCTCCCCCGCCGGGAGATACGACTCCTCGTGGAGCGCGACGCCGTTGACCGTGATCCGGCCGTCGGCGTTGCAGCACACCACGCGGTCACCGCCGACCCCGATCACCCGCTTCACCAGGTGGCCGCCGGTGGGGTACAGACCGACGGTCTCCATCGCCTTGGCCAGCGGCGAGTCGGCGGTGCCGGTCTCGGCGGGACCGAGCCAGCCGCCGGGGTCGGAGAAGACGACGATGTCACCGCGCTGCGGCACCCCGGTCCAGTAGGAGACCTTCTGGACCAGGATCCGGTCGTCGAGCACGAGCGTGTCGTTCATCGAACCCGACGGGATGTAGAAGGCCTGCAGGAAGAACGACTTGATGACCACCGCGAGCACCAGCGCCATCACCAGCAGGAGACCCATCTCCTGCCACACCGGAAGGGCGTGCCGGTGCGCCGCGCGCCCAGCAGGGGCCGGCGCCACCGGCGCACCGTCCGGAGCGGCTTGTGGAGCGCCCGGAGAGACAGAGGACCGCGCCCCGATCACGGGGTCGCGGTCCACGTCCTGCGCGTCGTCTGTCACGCAGCGAGCCTAGCCAACGCCGGATCAGCTGGCGGGCGTCGCCTCGCGCTTCTCCTTGATCTTGGCGGCCTTGCCGCGGAGGTTGCGCAAGTAGTACAGCTTGGCGCGGCGGACGTCACCGCGGGTCACGACCTCGATCTTGTCGAAGATCGGGGAGTGCAGCGGGAAGGTGCGCTCGACGCCGACGCCGAAGGAGACCTTGCGGACCGTGAAGGTGCGGCCGACGCCGGAGCCCTGGACACGGATGCAGACGCCCTGGAACACCTGGATACGCGAGCGGTTGCCCTCGACGACCTTGACGTGCACCTTGAGGGTGTCGCCGGCGCGGAAGGCGGGGATGTCGTCGCGCTTCACCGAGGCGGCGAGCGTGTCGATGACGTTGGTCATGGCAGTCTCCTCGTCGGCGCCACAGGTCACCCACGGATGTCGTCACTCACGGGATCGAGTCGGTCCCCAGGACGGGAGCCTGGGTCATCACACGGCTCCACCCCCTGTGGCAGGTGGGCCGTCGGCTCACGGCGCCGTGAGGGCGCGCGTGCAGCCGCGATGCACTGGACCGAGGGTCAAGTCTGCCACAGGGCTCGGTCGGTGGCGAAATCGGCCAGCGCCTCACGGTCCCGGTCGCTGAGTGCCCCGGGAGGCATCGCGGCGAGCAGGTCGGGTCGGCGCAGCGCCGTACGCCGGAGCGCCTGGTCGCGCCGCCACCGGGCGATCTGCGCATGGTGACCGCTGAACAGCACCTCGGGCACGTCGAGCCCGCGCCAGCTCGGCGGCTTGGTGAAGACCGGGTACTCCAGCAGCCCGTCCCCGCCGTGTGATTCCTCGGCCAGCGACTCCGGGTTGCCCATGAACCCGGGCAGGAGTCGTACGACGGCCTCCACGACCACCAGGGCGGCCACCTCGCCACCGTTGAGCACGTAGTCGCCGATCGAGACCTCCCGGACCCGCATCCGCGTCCGGTAGTGGTCCATCACCCGCTGGTCGATGCCTTCGTAGCGGCCGCAGGCGAAGACCAGCCACTGCTCCTGGCTGAGCTCCTCGGCCATCGGCTGGGCGAGGCGCTCGCCCGAGGGCGTGGGCACGAGCAGCAGCGGGTCCCCGGGGCCGGCGGCGGCGATCTCGTCGAGCGCCTCGCCCCACGGCTCCGGCTTCATCACCATCCCCGCTCCCCCGCCGTAGGGGGTGTCGTCGACGGTGTGGTGCCTGTCGTGGGTCCACCGGCGCAGGTCGTGCACGTGCACCTCGAGCAGCCCCGACGCCTGCGCCTTGCCGGCCAGCGACAGCCCGAGCGGCGCCAGGTAGTCGGGGAAGATCGACACGACGTCGATGCGCATCGCTCAGGCGCCGCCTTCCTCGTCCTCGACGGCCGGCGCGAGCAGGCCGGGGCGGTCCTCGACCACGACCCGGCCGCCGGCGACGTCGACCTCGGGCACCAGCGCGGCGACGAAGGGCACCAGCACCTCGCGGCCGTCCGGCGTCCGCACCGACAGCAGGTCCTGGGCCGTGCCGTGCACGACCTCGGCGAGCTCGCCCACCTCCCCGCCTTCGGTGGTGACGACCCGCAGACCCACCAGCTGGTGGTCGTAGAACTCCTCGGGGTCCTCGGGCGCCTCGGCCGGGTCGATCTCGACGGCCAGCAGGAGGCCGCGGACCGCCTCGGCCGCGTTGCGGTCACGGATCTCCTCGAAGGTGACCAGCAACCGGGACTGGTGCCAGCGGGTGCCCTTCACTGCCAGGGACGCGGGCCGGGCGGCGCCGGGCGCCGTGCCCTGGGGTGACTGGGTGCGCAGCACCGCGCCGACCGCGAACCGCCGCTCCGGCTCGTCGGTGCGCAGCTCGACGGAGAGCTCGCCCTTCACGCCGTGCGGCTTGCCGATCCTGCCGACCACGACCTCGGTGCCTGCTGCCATCTCAGCTTCTCCTTACCGGCTCAGACGCGACGAGTGGGGAGGCCGACGACGGCCTCCCCACTCGCGGTGAGCTTCTCTCGTGTGCTGCGCTCAGCGACGCCGGTCCACGTCGACGAAGTCGACCCGGACGCCGCCGCGGCCGGCGAGCGCACCCATGACGGTGCGCAGCGCGGTGGCCGTGCGGCCGCCGCGGCCGATCACCTTGCCGAGGTCCTCGGGGTGCACGCGCACCTCGAGGAGCGAGCCCCGACGCAGCTGCTTGTCACGCACGGTGACGTCGTCGGGGTGGTCGACGATCCCTCGGACGAGGTGCTCGAGCGCGTCCACCAGCATGGTGATCAGGCCTTGTCGGCCGGCACGTCGGTGCTGGCGGCCTGCTGCTCGGCGTCGACGGCCTTGACCTCCTCGGCCTCAGCCTGCTCGGTCGCACCCTCGGGGGTCTCGACGCCCGGGGTCTCGGTGGCGGCCGGGGCCTCGGCCGCGGCCTCCTTGGCCTCGGACTTCTTGGCCTTCTTGGTCACCGCCTCGGCCTTCGGCTCGCTGGCGGCCTCCTTGAGGGCCTCGTTGAAGATCTCGGCCTTGTCGCGCTTGGGAGCGGCGGTCTTGAGGGTGCCCTCGGCACCTGGCTCGCCCTTGAACTTCTGCCAGTCGCCGGTGACCTTGAGGATCGCGGCCACGGCCTCGGAGGGCTGCGCGCCGACACCGAGCCAGTACTGCGCCCGCTCGGACTCGACCTCGATCAGCGAGGGCTCCTCCTTCGGGTGGTACTTCCCGATCTCCTCGATGACCTTGCCGTCACGCTTCTTGCGGGAGTCGACGACGACGACACGGTAGTGCGGCGCACGGATCTTGCCCATGCGCTTCAGACGGATCTTGACTGCCACGGGTGTGGTGTCTCCTTGCGAGCTTGTGAGTTGATGAGCGTCCCGCACCAGGTGGGGCCAGGCCGAGATCGCTGCGCTTGGTCGAGCGTGGCCGGGTGAGAGGGTCCGGCACGCAGGACTCGATCGGCCATTCTGCCAGACCGCCCCGCCCCGGCTCCAATCGAGCCGGTGGGCGGGCGTCAGGACACACCCTCCTGGGCGAGCAGCGCGTCGCGCTCGCGGCGCCGCTCCCGCTGCTCGTCCGGGTCCGGCACGGGTACGGCGGCCACCAGCCTGCGCGTGTAGGGGTCCTGGGCGTCGAACACGATCTGCTCGCGCGGACCCACCTCGACCAGCTTGCCGTGGTGCATCACCGCGATCCGGCTGGCCAGCATCTCCACCACCGCGAGGTCGTGGCTGATGAACAGGCAGGCGAAGCCGTGTTCGCGCTGCAGCTCCTGGAACAGCTCGAGGACCCGCGCCTGGACCGACACGTCGAGCGCGGACGTCGGCTCGTCGGCCACCAGCAGCTGCGGCTCGAGGGCGAGCGCCCTGGCGATGCCGACCCGCTGACGCTGGCCGCCGGAGAGCTCGTGCGGATAGCGGTTGCGCATCGCCCGGGGCAGCTGCACGTCGTCGAGCAGGGCCTCGACCCGCTCGTTGAGCTGCTTGCCGCGGAGCTTCTCGTGCAGGTAGAGCGGCTCGCCGATCGACTCCCCGATCGGCAGCCGGGGGTTCAGCGAGGAGCCGGGGTCCTGGAAGACGATGCCGACCTTGCGTCGCAGCGGCTTGAGGTCCTTGCCCTTGGCGTGCGTCATGTCGACGCCGGCGACCTTGAGCGAGCCCCCGGCCACCGGGAGCAGGCCCACCACGGCCCGGCCGATCGTGGTCTTGCCGGACCCGGACTCGCCGACCAGGCCGACCACCTCACCCTGCGCGATGGTCAGGTCGACCCCGTCCACGGCCCGGAACACCGGCTGCGACCCGCGCTTGGGGTACTCCAGGACCAGGTCCTTGATCTCGACCAGCGGGGTGCCGCGCTCCGTCTCGGGTGCGGGCTCCGCGACCGCGGCACCGCGCCGGTAGATCTCGTCGCCGTGGCCACCCTCCTCACCCTCTGCCGGGGCTGCGTGCCGGCCGAAGTGGGGCACCGCCGCGAGCAGCTGTTGGGTGTAGGGGTGCTGCGGGTGGTGGAAGATCTGGTCGGCGGTGCCGGTCTCGACGATCCGGCCGTCCTTCATCACGATGATCCGGTCGGCCATGTCGGCGACCACACCCATGTCGTGCGTGATCAGGATGATGCCGGCGTCGATGCGGTGGCGGAGGTCCTGCATCAGCTTGAGGATCTCGGCCTGCACCGTCACGTCGAGCGCCGTGGTCGGCTCGTCGGCGACGAGCAGCTTCGGCTCGCAGGCCAGTGCCTGCGCGATCATCGCCCGCTGTCGCTGCCCTCCCGAGAGCTGGTGCGGGAAGCTGTCGAAGCGTCGCTCGGGCTCGGGGATCTCCACGAGGCGGAGCAGCTCCAGGGCCCGCTCCTTGGCCTCCTTGGGGCTCATCGTGAAGTGCGAGCGCAACGTCTCCACGATCTGGAAGCCGATCGTGTAGACAGGGTTCAGCGCGGTCATCGGCTCCTGGAAGATCACCGAGATCTCGTTGCCGCGGACGTCCCGCATCCCCGCCCCGGTGAGGCCGATCAGCTCCTTGCCGTGCAGCTTCGCGCTGCCGGTCGCCCGGCCGTTGGGCGGGAGCAGACCGACCAGCGACATCGACGACTGCGTCTTGCCCGAACCGGACTCGCCCACGATCGCCAGCACCTCGCCGGCGTTGACGTGGTAGCTCACGTCGATCGCGGCCGGGTACCACGTGTCGTCGACCCAGAACGAGACGTTGAGCTTCTCGACCTCCAGGATCGGACCGTTGCCGCCCGACGTGGGCGTGCTGGTGCTGCTGCTCACCGTTCACCTTCCTGCGTCGAGATGCGTGCGAGAGTTGGGCCATGGGAGAGACGCTGACCTACCGGTCCGGCTTCTCGCGTGGCCTCGCGGTGGTCGCCGTGTCGCTGGCTGCCGCGCTGCTGGTGTGGCTGGCCGTCACCGATCCGCCGGCGGCACTGAGGTACGCCGGCCCGGTCGGCCTGGTGGCGGCGCTGGCCTGGCTGGGTTTCTGGCGCCCCGCCGTGGAGGTCAGCGACGGTGGCGTGCAGCTGCGCAACGTCTGGCGCACCGTGCACGTGCCGTGGCCGGCGCTCCAGGACGTCGACAGCCGGCTGGGCCTGCGCCTGGTGACCGCCTACGGCAGCTTCCAGGCCTGGGCCGTGCCCGCGCCCCGGCGCACCCGCGGTGGAGGACCTGTCGCGCCGAGCCAGGCCGCGACCTGGGTGGTCGAGCGCTGGGACCAGCTGAAGGCCGCGGGTTACCTGGACCGTCCCCGCCTGGAGCAGCCCCGGGCTCACACCACGCTGCACACCGGCGCCCTGGCCCTGTGCACAGGCCTGCTGGCGCTGAGCGTGGTCGGTGCGCTCGTCTCCTGAACGCAGCGAACGCGCGCTCACGAGGTCCCCTTCCGCTCGGCCCGCTCGATCTCGTCGGCCGCCAGCGCCCGCTGCATGCGGCGGGCGGACGGGATCCGGCGCTGACGCGGGTCGAACGCGTCGCGCAGGCCGTCGCCGATGAAGTTCACCGACAACGCGATGATGATGATGAACAGGCCCGGCCACCAGAACAGCCACGGCCGGGTGCCGAAGGCCGACTGGTACTGCGAGATCATCGTGCCCAGGGACACGTCGGGACTCCTCACCCCGAAGCCGAGGTAGCTCAGCGCGGTCTCCAGCAGCACCGCCGCCGACATCAGCAGCGTGGTGTTGACGATGATCACGCCCATCGCGTTGGGCAGCATGTGCTTGCGGATGATCCGGAAGTTACTCGCCCCGGCCACGCGGGCCGCATCGACGAACTCGCGTTCGCGCAGGGTCAGGAAGTCGCCCCGGACCAGGCGGGCCATGCCGGTCCAGGTGATCAGGCCGAGCGCGAGGGCCAGCCAGAACGCACCACCGGAACCGGCGAGCCGGCCGAGCACGGCACCGATCACGATCACCGGGAAGGTGATGATCAGGTCTGTCATCCGCATCAGGGCCTGGTCGACGGCTCCACGGTAGAAACCCGCAAGCGCGCCCACGGTGATCCCGACGAGCGTGGCGATGATTCCGATGATGAACATCACGATCAGCGACGTCTGCACGCCCTTCATCGTCCGCGCGAAGATGTCGCGACCGATCGTGTCCTGGCCGAACGGGAAGTCGCCGATCGCGAAGCCGGAGCCGCCCAGCCAGCTGGGCAGCGACATCGTCGGGCGGCCACCGGGGTTGGCCACCTCCAGCAGCTGGTTCGGGCCCCACTTCCACCAGCCGGGGATCGGGCCGATGCCGATCGAGGTGAAGGCCAGCAGTGCGACGAGCGCGATGCTGATCAGGCCGACGATCGCGCCCTTGTGTCGCAGGAAGCGTCTCCGGACGATCTGTCCCTGGGAGAGCCCCTCGACCTCCTTGAGCTCGATGGCGTTCTCGAGGTGCTCGCCCGGGACGCCGGGCGGTGGCGTGTCGATGCTCATGCGTTCACCCGGATCCGTGGGTCGAGAACGGCGTACAGGAGGTCGGCCACGAAGTTGGCGACCACGGCGAGGATGCCGACGATCAGGATGTAGGCCATGATCGGGTCGATCTCGCTCTGCTCGAGGGAGACCACGAAAAGCCTGCCCATGCCGAACCAGTTGAAGATGGTCTCGGTGATCACGGCGCCGCCGATCAGCGTGATGATGTCGACCGGGACGATCGAGGCGAGCGGGATCAGCGAGTTGCGGAACGCGTGGCGCATGATCACGGTGCGCTCGGTCAGCCCCTTCGCCCGGGCGGTGCGGATGTAGTCCTGGTTCATCACCTCGAGCATGCTCGCCCGTGCGTACCGGGTGTAGCTCGCGAACGAGATCAGCACCAGCGCCAGGCTCGGCAGGAGCAGGTGCGTGAACGAGTCGAGCGTCTCGACCCAGAAGCTGCCGGTCAGGCCGGGCGTCTTCGGCCCGATGGTCGCGATCGGCCGTCCCTTGATCAGGTTCGACTCGGAGTAGACCTGCCACACCGACATCACCCGGTCGGCGAACAGCAGGGCCGCCACGGGCACGGCGGCGAAGGCGGCCGTGCGTGCCGACTGCTTCCAGTCAGGACCGCCCCAGGCCCAGCCGACCAGCACCGCGACCAGGACCGTCACCGCCAGCAGCGCGAACATGATCGGCCAGCTGGCGCCGACGTAGTAGTAGAAGTACTGAAGGGGGTAGTACAGCGCGACCCCGATCGCCACCGTGGTCAGCGCTGCGTTGCGGGCCCGCTTGTTCCGCAGGCCGGTGGAGAGCTGGGTCGCCAGCAGGGCGATGCCCACACCGCTCACCGCGATCACCACGATGCCCAGGCCCGGGTCGCTCAGCCAACGGGTGACGTCGATGTAGACGAGCACCGCGAGCGTGACGGCGAACGCCACCGCGAGCACCTTTAGCTTCCGCGCCATCGCCCCGCCGGCCACGCCGGCCCAGATCGCACCGGACACCAAGGACAGCACGATCATCGTGGACCAGCTCAGGTCCGGGTCGTTGAGGAAGGTGTTGAACTCGATCGCGCCATACTGCTTGAGCAGCACCGCGACCCAGAACACCGGGAGCGAGTAGAGCAGGAAGGACATGAACGTCACGCCGTAGTCGAACCCGGTGTACTGGCGCAGCGCGCTGACGATGCCGACCGCGACGCCGAGCAGGATCGCCATCAGCGTGGCGGCGGTGACCAGCTGGATCGTGGTCATGATCGCGCCGCCGAGCTGGTCGGTGACCATCTGTCCGGAGCGCCACGCGACGCCGAGGTCGCACTGGCCGATGACGCACTTGCTCGCGCCGGCCACCCAGTCGACGTACCTGGTGACCACCGGTTCGTCGAGGTTGAGCTGCGCGATGCGGCCGTCGATCAGGGCCTGCTTGTTCGGGGCGGTGCTGGTCCTCAGGTCGTCGAGCGGGTCGATCGCGAGGTCGACCAGGACGTACATGAGGAAGGTCGACGCCAGTACCACCAGGGTGGACGTGGCGAATCGCCTCAGGATGAAGGTGAACATCTCGAAAGGTGCCTCACGGTTTCTGCGTGATCAGACACATGGGCCCTGACGCCGACGTTGTGGTCGGCACAGAGCCCCCTTGCACCCCGCAGGGGTGCCGACGCCGGTCCGGCGCCAGCACCCCCACGTGGTCAAACGTGATGGGTCAAAGCCTAGAGGTGGCTCAGCCCTGGCCTGCTTCCCACTCCCAGAAGCCGTGGAAGATGGTCGGCGACAGCTCGATCGGGTCGACGTTCGAGATGTTGTCGTTGTAGGCGGTCACGCTCGGGAACTGGTAGATCGTGACGCCGAAGCCGTCGGCCCACAGCTCCTTCTCGACCTCGATCTGGATCTCGAGCTGACGGTCCGGGTCGGTGGTGGTCTGCAGCTCGTCGTAGAGAGCGTCGACCTTCTTGCTGCTGAAACCACCGAAGTTGTTCAGACCGTTGGTGCGGTAGTTCGCGTCGGACTCGGTGACCGCGGTGGAGGTGGACTGCCAGCCGAACTCGGTGGCGTCGTACGTGCCGCTGCCCAGCAGCGAGCCCCAGTCGGCGTTGCCCTTGTCGACCACGTTGAAGCCGGCCTGCTTGGCGGACTGACGGATCAGCTCGAAGGACTCCTCACGACGGACGTTGCCGGCCGCGTAGAGGAACCGGACGTTGATCGGGGTCTGCACGCCCGCGTCGGCGAGCAGCTTCTTGGCACCCTCGATGTCGACCTCGTTGAACTCGGCCGAGCCGTTCTGCTCGATCATCTCGTCGTAGCCGGGGGCGCCGGGCACGATGGTCTGCGAGTTGCGCAGCTCGGCGTCGGGCTGCAGCGGGATGATCAGCTTGTCCAGGATCTCCTGGCGCGGGATCGTCTTGAGGAACGCCAGCCGCACGGCCTTGGCCTTCTCGGCGTCGCCGCCGTAGGTCTTCGGGTCGAACGGACCACCGTTGTTGTAGGTCAGGTCGACGTGCTCGTAGGTGGCCTCGGTGCCGGTCTCGACCTCGACGCCGTCGATGCCCTCGAGGGCCTGCAGCACGTCGGGGCTGGACTGGGGCGAGATCAGGTCGAGCTCGCCGTTCTGGAGAGCCTGCACGGAAGCGAGCGGGTCCTCGTTCCAGCGGATCGTGATCTTGTCGATCGCAGCCTTGCGGTCACCCTCGTAGTCGGGGTTGGCCTCCAGCGTCATGAACTGGTTCTCCTCGAACGCCGTCATCAGGTAGGCGCCGCTCGAGAGACGAAGCAGCTCGTCCTCGGGGTAGGAGGTGTAGTCGTAGCCGGTGTTCCAGAAGTTCGCGATCTTGGCGAGGGCGTCGTTGTCCTTCTCGTTGATCGCGCGCAGGAGCTCGTCCTTGGCCTCCTGCGGGTCGGTCACGTCGAGTGCCTGCATCACGGTCGCGTGGGCCGCGACGCCCATGTCGAAGGCGTCCTCCCAGTCCGCGAACGGCTTGTCGTAGGACAGCGTGATCGAGCGGCCGTCGTCACCGACCTCGGGGGTCTGGGTGACCAGCGCCATGCCGGCGGTCTGGCCGTCGAAGAACACCTGGCCGGCGCCGCTGTCGGCCGGAGCACCCGTGTCGGGGTCGCGCTCGACCTTGTCCGCGTCGACGTTGTTGAGCGCACCGCTCAGGGCGGCCCACTGGAGCATCAGGTCGGCCGCGTCGACGGGCGTGCCGTCGGACCACTGCATGCCCTCGTTGACGGTGTACTTGACCTGGAGCGGGTCCTCGGAGACGACCTCGTAGGTGCCGAAGGACTCGTCCGGGGTGAGCTCGAGGTCGGCGTTGTAGTAGTTGAACTCGCCGTTCATCAGGTAAAGGATGTTGGCGTTCGCCGTGGCGTTACCCGTCGACGTGTCGTCGTTGTAGGAGTAGAACGGCTGGTTCCATCCGATGTTGACCGAGGTGTCGCCCTGAGGCGCCTGCTCCTCCTCCTCGGCCGGCGGCGCACAGGCCGCGGCGACCAGACCGAACGCGACCACTGCGGTAGCAGCCGTGATCCTTCTCATCTTCACGATTCCTCCAAGGCGGTGGTTCGCACCGCGCATCTCATAACAACAGGTCGGCCACGCGACGAATCATCCACCGGGCCTCTCCCGCGGAGACTAGTGCTGTGAGGCAGGTCCGCGGGTAGGGCAAGGACGACTTGGCGTCGCATTGTTACGCAGATGAGACCTGGGTCACCACGCCGGTGCGGACGTGGTGACCCAGGCGGAGGATCGAGGGTTCCTGCGTACGGCGGTCAGCCCGCTGCTGCAGCCGGGAACCGCTCCCATGCCCGGTGGCTGCCGAGCAGCTCGACCACCGACGACGCGAGGTCGGCTGCCGTGTCGACGGTGACCACGCCGGCGTCGGCGGCGGAGAGCCCCGCGGCCTCCAGGGCGGCCACCCCGGGTCCGGTGGCGGCGATCGCCTTGGCGTGCCGGAAGGACTCGTCGAGGAGCAGCCGGACACGAGGGTCGATGCCGCCGCTCTCCGCGCCTGCCTTGGCGTCCCGGGACGGGACCGCGTCCGGCTGGGGGGCCATCGCACCGGTGAGCACGACCGCGTCGAACTCCACGGACCGGGCGGTGACCAACGTGCGCTGCACCGGCGTGCCGTCGGCCAGAGTGCCGCCCTTCGGCGCGAGCACCAGCGGCAGCAGCCCCGCCCCCACGAGCGCGTCACGGACCGCGGAGACCTGGTCGAGGTCGCTGGTGTCGTCGACGGCCACGGCGACCATCCGTCCGTCTGTCGGCCAGGTGTGGCCGAGCTGGGACAGTGCGGGGCTCGGCTCGGGCTCGGCCGGAGAGAGCGTCGGCTCGGGGGCCGGCAGGCCGAGACCCTCGGCGACCGCGCTGCACAGCTGCGCGTCCACGTTCGCCAGGCACTGCAGCTGCCGCTCCTTGACCGCCTGCTCGTAGCACTTGCCGAGCTCGAAGGTGTAGGCCCGGATCACGTGGTCCTGCTCGACCGGCGTGAGGCTCTTCCAGAACAGCCGGACCTGGCTGAAGTGGTCACCGAATGAAGCCGGTGCCCGCCGTACCTTCGGACCGGCCTCGACCGTCCGGGGCACCTCGACGTAGGCACCGGTCGCCTCGTCGGCGGCGAACGGGTTGCCGCCGTCGAGGCTGTTCGGCTTGTAGGGCGCCGCTCCGCCGTGCACGGCGTGCTGGTGGAAGCCGTCGCGGTGCATGTCGTTGACCGGGACGTGCGGCCGGTTGATCGGGATCTGGGCGAAGTTGGGACCACCGAGCCGCGTCAGCTGCGTGTCCAGGTAGGAGAACAGCCGCGCGTGCAGCAGCGGGTCGTCGGTGACGTCGATGCCCGGGACGAGGTGGCCGACGTGGAACGCGACCTGTTCGGTCTCGGCGAAGAAGTTCGTGGTGTTGGCGTTGAGGGTCATCTTCCCGATCGGCTGCACCGGTGCGAGCTCCTCGGGGACGATCTTGGTCGGGTCGAGCAGGTCGATCCCCTCGAACATCTGCTCAGGGGTGTCGGGGAAGACCTGGATGCCGAGCTCCCACTCGGGGTACGCGCCGGCCTCGATCGCGTCGAAGAGGTCACGGCGGTGGAAGTCCGGGTCGATCCCGCCGATCATCTGCGCCTCCTCCCAGGTCAGGGAGTGCACGCCGAGCTTGGGCTTCCAGTGGAACTTGACCAGCGAGGTCTCCCCCTCGGCGTTCACCAGCCGGAAGGTGTGGACGCCGAAGCCCTCCATCATCCGGTAGGAGCGCGGGATGCCACGGTCGGACATGTTCCAGATCGTGTGGTGCTGCGCCTCGGTGTGCAGCGAGACGAAGTCCCAGAAGGTGTCGTGCGCGCTCTGCGCCTGCGGGATCTCCCGGTCCGGGTGCGGCTTCCCGGCGTGGATGATGTCGGGGAACTTGATCCCGTCCTGGATGAAGAACACCGGCATGTTGTTGCCGACGAGGTCGAAGTTGCCCTCGCTGGTGTAGAACTTCGTCGCGAAACCGCGGGTGTCGCGCACCGTGTCCGCCGAACCACGAGAACCGAGGACCGTGGAGAACCGCACGAAGACCGGCGTCTCCACGTCCTTGCCGAGGAAGGCCGCCTTGGTGACGTTCGCTGCGTTGCCGTAGCCGACGAAGACGCCGTGCGCCCCGGCGCCGCGGGCGTGGACCACCCGCTCGGGGATCCGCTCGTGGTCGAAGTGCATGACCTTCTCGCGCAGGTGGTGGTCCTGCAGCAGCGTCGGACCGCGTTCGCCGGCCTTCAGCGAGTGGTCGGTGTCGTGGACGCGCACCCCCTGGGCGGTCGTCTGGTAGGCACCCTGCTGCGCCTTCGCGGTCCTGGGGGCGCCGGTCTCGGCGCCGGTCGGGGTGACCGTCGCCGGCCCGGTCTGGTCGGGCTTGGGCGGCAGGGGGTCGCGCGGGTCGGTGGGCTCCCGGAGCGAAGGCGGTTCGCTGCCCGGGACCCCCGGGACCTTCGGCTCGAGCATCTCGGAGAGCTTCTGGGCGGCCTTGCCGGCTGCCTTCTTGATGGACTCGGTGGGCTTGTCGGGGCTCATGTCGGCCTCCCTGAGAGAGTGTGCGTCGGCCTGTTCCGCCCGGTTACCCGCAGCCCCCGGCGCTACACCGACCCCGGCGGTGGAAATCTCGGGGGCTGTCCGGTGCCGGCCGGCTGTCGCCCGGGGCGGGGACAGCGCGGCGACCGAGCGTGACCGTGTGAGCCCCATCACGGTTGAACTGCGCAGAGCCGGGCAGGATGGCACCCGGTTCAGTCCGCGCCGCCCAGGAGATCTCGGTGTCCTACTCCCCCCGTCATGCAGCACCCCGTCATGCAGCTCCCCGCCGCCCTCCGGCCGCGCTGCGCGCCTTCACCGCGCTGCCGTCACCCCAGGTACGCCGGGGCTCGGCGGGACTCGCCGTGACGGCGGTGATCGCGGGCGGGGTCGCCTTCGCGGGAATCGGCGGCGACGGTGACGCGGAGGCCACTCCCGAGCACGGTGCGCAGACGGCGACCGGACCGACCGGGACGGCGGTGTCACAGCCCCAGCCTTCCCCGACCCGGCTCGCCCTGCTCTCCGCGAACAGCGACGCGGCGCGTCCGGCGCCAGGTCCCTCCACCGACTACCAGCCCCGGCACCGCGCCGACGTCCCCACCGACAGCAGCTCGACCGCCACCTCGGGCACCAGCGCCGGCTCGGCGGCCGCACCCACGGGCGAGGCGACCTCCGGTGGCGACGGGACCTCCTCGTCGACCCCGTCCCCCAGCACGAGCGGCTCGTCGGGTGGGTCCTCGAGCACGCCCCAGGGTTCGGGACAGCAGGACGAGCAGCAGCCGGCGCCGTCGGAGGAGCCGACGCCCAGCGGCGGCGAGACGCCGGACGACGAGTCGTCCGGCGGTCTGCTCGAGGAGGTCACCGGGCTCGTGCCGGGTCTCGACGCGCTGCCGAGCGCTCTCCCCAGCGTTCTTCCCACGGAGCTGCCCGGGACGTCGGGCGGCGGCCTGCTGCCCTGAGCCCGACCCCGGTCCGGGTGCAGGCGGAGGCCGCCACTGCGGCTAGCCGACCACCCTGCCCCGGAGCACGATCCGTGCCGGCTCCTTGAGCACCCCGAGGTCCTCCAGGGGACTGCGCGCGAAGACCACGAAGTCGGCCGCCGTACCCTCTGCCAGCGTGCCGTCGAGACCGAGCCACTCACGGGCCCGCCACGACGCGGCACCGAGGGCCTCGGCGTTGGACAGCCCGTAGGTCGCGAGCTCGATCACCTCGTCGCCGATCAGACCGTGCGGCAGCACACCGCCGGCGTCGGTGCCGGCGTAGATCGCCACACCGGCCTCGTGGGCGGCGCCGATCGTCTCCCGCCGACGGGCGTACAGGGAGCGCATGTGCTCGGCGTACGTCGGGAACTTCTCCTCCCCCGCCGAGGCGTAGTTGGGGAAGTTGTCCAGCTGCTTGACCGTCGGGACCAGCGCGACGCCGTTCGCGACCATCTGGTCGATCAGGCCGGTGTCGAGGCCGGTGCCGTGCTCGATGCAGTCGATGCCGGACTCGATCAGGTCGGGAAGCGCGTGCTCGCCGAAGACGTGGGCGGTGACTCGTGCCCCGTGGTCGTGGGCGACCTTGATCGCCTGCTCCACAGCATCCCGCGGCCACGACGGGGTCAGGTCGCCGGCCTCGCGCTCGATCCAGTCCCCGACCAGCTTGACCCAGCCGTCACCGCGCTGGGCCTCCTGCGCGACGTAGTCGGGCAGCTGCTCGGGCTCGATCTCGTGCGCGAAGTTGCGGATGTAGCGCTTGGTGCGTGCCAGGTGCCGACCGGCGCGGATCAGCCGCGGCAGGTCGTCGCGGTCGTGGATCCACGAGGTGTCCGCCGCGGAGCCGCAGTCGCGGATCAGCAGCGTGCCGGCGCTGCGGTCGGCCAGGATCTGCTCCTCCTGCACGTCCTCGGGCACGGCGCCGTGCGCGTCGAGCCCGACGTGGCAGTGCGCGTCGACGAGGCCCGGCACGATCCAACCCTCGGCGACGAGCTCGGCCGAGGCCTGCTTCTCGTAGGTGACCCGGCCGTCGACGACGTACAGGTCACGGGGCTCGCCGTCGGGCAGGACCGGTCCGCGGAACATCAGTGCGCTCATGGCGCCCGACGCTACCGGCTCTCCCCCAGCGCTGTGGACGCATCCCCGGCGGTGTGCCGCGTGTGGAGCGTCCGTAACCCCGCGTTACAGCACGGGAGGGGTCACTGCTTGGGGAGGTACTTCTCGAAGTCCGAGGGCAGCTGGAAGTCGTCGGGGTTCAGCTCCGGCGCGCCGTTGGGCAGGCCGAACGGGTTGGCGCCCGCGGCCGGTGCCTTCTGCGACGCGGCCTTCTCCTGCTGGGCGCGCTTCGCGGGGTTGCCGGAGCCGCGCTTGGCCTTGCCCTTCTTCGGCGCCTGCTTGGCCTTGCCCCGCTTGCCTCCCATGCCCGGCATCCCGGGCATGCCCGGCATCCCGGGGATGCCGCCGCCCTTGGCCATCGACATCATCATCTTGCGCGCCTCGAAGAACCGGTCGACGAGCTGGTTGACGTCGGAGACCTGGGTGCCCGAGCCGCGCGAGATCCGGGCCCGGCGGGAGCCGTCGATGATCTTCGGGTTCTCCCGCTCGGCGGGGGTCATCGACTGGATGATCGCCTGCACGCGGTCGATCTCGCGCTCGTCGAAGTTCTCGAGCTGGTCCCGGAACTGGCCCATCCCGGGCAGCATCCCCATGATCTTGGTCAGCGAGCCCATCTTGCGGATCTGCTGCATCTGCTCGAGGAAGTCGGTGAGCGTGAACTCCCCGCCCTGGCCGCTCAGCTTCGCCGCCGCCTTCGCGGCCTGCTCGGCGTCGAAGGTCTTCTCCGCCTGCTCGATCAGGGTCATCACGTCACCCATGTCGAGGATCCGCGAGGCCATCCGGTCGGGGTGGAACAGGTCGAAGTCGGTGAGCTTCTCGCCGGCCGACGCGAACATCACCGGCTTGCCGGTGATCGACCGGATCGACAGCGCCGCGCCGCCACGCGCGTCTCCGTCGAGCTTGGTCAGCACCACGCCGTCGTAGCCGACACCGTCGAGGAACGCCTGGGCGGTGTTGACCGCGTCCTGGCCGATCATCGCGTCCACAACGAACAGCACCTCGTCGGGATCCACCGCGTCGCGGATGTCCCGGGCCTGCTGCATCATCTCCTCGTCGAGGCCGAGGCGTCCGGCGGTGTCGACGATGACCACGTCGTGCAGGGTCCGCCTGGCCTCCTCGACGCCGCCGCGCGCAACGGCGACCGGGTCGCCGACGCCGTTGCCCGGCTCGGGTGCGTAGACCTTCACGCCCGCCCGCTCACCGTTGACCTGGAGCTGGGTGACCGCGTTGGGTCGCTGCAGGTCGGCGGCGACGAGCAGCGGGCTGTTGCCCTGCTCCTTGAGCCACAGTGCCAGCTTCGCGGCCAGCGTCGTCTTGCCGGCACCCTGCAGGCCGGCGAGCATGATCACCGTCGGCGGGGTCTTGGCGAAGCGCAGCCGCCGGGTCTCGCCGCCGAGGATGGTGACCAGCTCGTCGTTGACGATCTTGACGACCTGCTGGGCCGGGTTCAGCGCCTGGCTGACCTCCTCACCGCGGGCCCGCTCCTTGACCGCGGCGACGAACTCCTTGACCACCGGCAGCGCGACGTCGGCCTCGAGCAGCGCGATCCGGATCTCCCGGGCGGTCGCGTCGATGTCGGCCTCGGAGAGCCGACCCTTGCCCCGGAGGTTCTTGAAGGTCTCGGCAAGGCGGTCGGAGAGAGTCGCAAACAATGGTGGTCAGTCCTCGTGTCGACGTCGCAGGCGTGCGCGCCCTCCAGGTCGTCGTGCCGGAGGGTCAGACGTCAAGGGTAGCCGGGGCGGTGAGCGCCCGTCGTACGGCGTGCGCCGCCTCGGCCGCCCGCTCGTCACCGAGGGCGCCGGCGGCCTCCTCGTGGACGTAGAACACGTCGACCGCCTGCGGCCCGAGGGTGCTCACGTGCGCGGAGCGGACGGCGATGCCCGCCTCGGCCAGGGCCCGGCAGACCAGGTGCACGACACCGGGCCGGTCGGCCGTGCGCACCTCCAGCACCGTCGAGCGGCGCGACGCCTCGGGGTGCACCGCGACCGCGGGCTCCAGCTCGGTCCGCGCGGTCCGCCCCAGCCGGATCCCCGGGTCGACGCGGCCGGCCAGGATGGCGACGACCTGCTCGCGCAGCACCGCCGGGTCCACCGCGTCGTCGACCTGCCACTCCGACACGGCGTGCTCGTCCTGGGTCCAGGCCCGCGCGGCCCGGATCGGCACCCGGAGCAGGCCCAGGGCACCGGACACGGCTGCGAGCAGGCCGACGCGGTCACCGGTGACCAGGCGGACCAGGAACCCGTGCTCGTCGGGATCCACGCGCACGACGACCTCGGAAGCGTTGCGGAGCACCTGCGCCGGGACCGCGACGTGACCGGCCGGCTCGGGCACCGACTGCCCGCCTGCCAGGGCCGAGCGCACCTTGGTCACCAGCTCCGCGACCAGCGCAGCACGCCACGGCGTCCATGCCTTCGGTGCGGTGGCACGGGCGTCCGCCTCGGTGAGCACGGCGAGCAGCTCGAAGGTCTCGAGGTCCTCGATCCGCTTGGTCACGTGTTCGAGGGTGGCGGGGTCCTCGAGGTCACGCGTGGTGGCCACCTCGGGCAGCAGCAGGTGCCAGCGGACCAGCGTGGCGATCGTGGCGGCGTCGTGCCCGTCGAAGCCGAGCCGTCCGGCCGCGGCGGCGGCGAGCGGCTCCCCCGCCGCGCAGTGCTCCCTCGTGGAGCCCTTGCCGATGTCGTGCAGCAGCGCCGCCACGACCAGCAGGTCGGGCCGGGCCACGCGCCGGATCAGCCCGGCCGCCTCGATGCACGTCTCCACCAGGTGCCGGTCGACGGTGAACCGGTGCACGACCGAGGCGTGCGGGAGCAGCCGCACCCGCTCCCACTCCGGGAGCAGCCGGCCGAGGGCGCCGGTCTCGTCGAGCGTCTCCCAGACCGGGAGCAGACCCGGCCCGGCGGCGAGCAGCCGGACGAGCAGTCCGCGCGCGTCGGCCGGCCACGGGTCCGGCAGGTCTGCGGCATCCCGCAGGAGCCGCGCCACGGTGTGCGGGGAGAGGATCAGGTCGCGCTCGGCGGCCTCCGCCGCTGCGCGGAGCAGGGTCGTCAGGTCGGGTCCGGTGGCCCGGTGGACGACGACCTCGTCGTCGGCCCGCGCGATCCCGGGGGCGAGCGGCACGAGCACCGGCCCGGGGGTACGGCGGTCACCGGACCGGGGTGCCGCGAGCACGCCGTCGACCCGCCGCCAGGTCAGCCGGGAGAGGTGGGTGATCCGCCGCCCGATCTCACGGACCACCCGTTGGGCGCTGTCCGGCCCGTCGTGGCCGAGGGCGACGGCGAGGTCGTCCCAGGCCTCCGGCGCGATCCGGTCCGAGGCCCGCCCCGCCAGCGTGTGCACGGCGTCGCGGACGTCCAGCAGCGCCTGCCTGCTGCGCTCGAGCTCGGTGTGCGGGACGTCGACGAGCCAGGTGGCGACCAGGGCGTTGAGGATCGTCGCGTCGCGCAGCCCGCCTCCTGCCTCCTTCAGGTCGGGCACGGTGGCGTGCGCCAGCTCCCCTGCCCGTCGTACTCGCTGCTCGACCAGCTCGCGCAGCTCGGGCAGCCGGCCGCGGGCCTCCCGGCGCCACTGGGCGAGCAGGGCGGAGCGCAGCCGGAGGGTGACCGAGGGGTCCCCGGCGAGGTGGCGTGCGTCGAGGAGTCCCAGCGCGACCCGTACGTCCTGCTTGGCCGCCGCGGTGACCTCGTGCAGCGCCCGCACCGCGTGGTCGAGGTGGACGCCGGAGTCCCAGAGCGGGTACCACACCTCGGCGGCCACCGGGCCGATGTCGGCGTCCTCGGTGTGCACGAGGACCACGTCGAGGTCGGAGTGCGGCGCGAGCTCCCGGCGCCCGTAGCCGCCGACCGCCACGAGCGCCACCCCGGTGTCAGAGCGACCCCCGAGGGCACGCGCGAACGCTGCCGAGCACAGGGCGTCGGCAGCGTCCGCGCGGAGCCGTCGTTCCTCGGCGGTCACGGGCTACAGAGCCGCCTCGTCACGGTCCCCGGTGCGGACCCGGACCGCGCTCTCCACCGGGACCACCCACACCTTGCCGTCCCCGATCCGGCCGGTCTGGGCGCTCTTGACGATGATCCCGACGATGTCGTCGGCGTCCTGGTCCTCGGTGACGATCTCGATCCGGATCTTCGGCACCAGCGCGACGTCGTACTCCGCACCGCGGTAGACCTCGGTGTGGCCCTTCTGGCGGCCGTAGCCGCTGACCTCGCTGACGGTCATGCCGGTGACCCCGAAGGTCTCGAGGGCCTCGCGGACCTCTTCCCACTTGTGCGGCTTGATCACCGCGGTCACGAGCTTCATGCGTTGACTCCTTCACTCTTCGCGGGCTCGACCGGAGCGGCTGCCGCAGCTGCCGCCACCGGCGACCGGCCGCCGGACCGCGACACGAACTCGTAGGCGGTCTCCCCGTGCTCCACGAGGTCGATGCCCTCGACCTCGTCCTCGTCGGCGACCCGCCAGCCCATCGTGTGCTTCAGGGCGAGGGCGATGACGAGGGTGATGACCCCGGACCAGAGGACGGCGAACAGGGCGATCACGGTCTGCACGACGAGCTGGGACACTCCCCCGCCGTAGAACAGCCCCGTGGTGGTGGACAGCAGCCCGATCGCCACCGTGCCCACGAGACCCGCCACGAGGTGCACGCCCACGACGTCGAGCGAGTCGTCGTACCCGAACCGGTACTTCAGGCCGACCGCGAGTGCGGCGACCGCGCCGGCGACCGCGCCCAGGCCCAGCGACCCCACCGGGCTCAGCGAGCCGCAGGCCGGGGTGATCGCGACCAGACCCGCCACCACACCCGACGCGGCACCCAGGCTGGTGCCCTTGCCGTCGCGGATCTTCTCCACCAGCAGCCAGCCGAGCATCGCGGCGGCGGCCGCGGCGGTCGTGTTCACCCACACCAGCCCGGTCTCGCCGACGAAGTTCGTGGCGAACTGCACCGAGTTGTCGAACGCCGCACCGGCCTCACCCGCCACCGAGGGGGTGGCGGCCGGGACGAACGAGCCGACGTTGAAGCCGTACCAGCCGAACCACAGCAGCCCCGCGCCGAGCATCGTGAACGGCAGGTTGTGCGGCCGCATGACCTCCTTGCCGAACCCCCGGCGTGCGCCGATCACCAGCACCAGCACGAGTGCCGCGACGCCGGCGTTGACGTGCACGACGGTGCCGCCGGCGTAGTCGACCGGGGCGACGCCGTCGTAGAACCAGGTCGCCAGCGCGCCCTCGGCGCCGCTGAGGAAGCCGCCGCCCCAGACCATGTGGGCGAGCGGGAAGTACGACAGCGTGACCCAGATCGGCACGAACACCATCCAGGTGGAGAACTTCACGCGGTCGGCGATCGCGCCGCTGACCAGGGCCGCGGTGATGATCGCGAAGGTCAGCTGGAAGGCGACGCTGAGGTAGGCGCCCGCGTCGAGGTCGGCGAGGCCGAAGAGCTCGAACGGGTTGCCGAACAGACCGGCCTTGTCTGCACCGAAGGCGTCGGTGCCGTACGACATCGACCAGCCCCACAGGATGTAGACGACCGTGACGATGCCCATCGCGCCGAAGGACATCATCATCATGTTCAGGACGGACTTGGATCGCGTCATGCCCCCGTAGAAGAACGCCAGCCCGGGCGTCATCAGCAGGACGAGGGACGCGGCAGTGAGAACCCAGGCTGCGTGGCCGGTGTCCATGAAACCTCCAGAGTTGCTCGGGGAGGGTGGACCGCCACGACCACGATGTCGCGCCGCCCCACCTCGATGACCACACCTTCGTGCGGGGAGGTTTCGTCCGCCGGCGCGTGCTGTTGCGTCCAGGTGACGTCTGTGCGCGTTGTGTTACGCGGAGGTGACGCATTCCTTTACCCGAGCGGGCGACAGAGTTCCGGATACCCGGGTATCGTCTTTCCCATGGCCACCGAAGCCCCTGCGACCCCCGAACAGCCCGTACGCCGAGGCCGCGGACGTCCCCGCGACCCGCAGACGGACGAGCGAATCATCGAGGCAGCGGCGGCGCTGCTCCGCAAGCGCGGCTTCGAGCGGATGACCGTCGACGACGTCGCCGCCGAGGCCGGCGTCGGCAAGGCGACGGTGTACCGCCGCTGGCCCAGCAAGGACGACCTCGCGGTCGCGGCGATGGAGCGGCTGTACTCGGTGGAGATGCCGCACCCCGACACGGGCTCGATCGTCACCGACCTGACCGAGAGCTACCGCGCAGTGGTCAGCTTCGTGGGCTCGCCGGAGGGCTCGGCCTACCTGAAGATGTCGATCGCCGAGTCCGTCCGTGACGAGCGGATCGCGGCGCTGTACCGCACCGCGACCGAGCGCACCGAGGACCAGGCGCGACAGATGTTCCAGCGCGCGATCGACCGCGGCGAGCTTCGCCCCGACATCGACCTCGACTGCTGCGTGCAGTGGCTCGGTGGCGTGATCGCCGCCCGCGCGATCACCAACCGCCCGCTGCCGACCGCGGCCGACGTCCCCCACCTGGTGAAGATGACCTTGCGCGGCGCTCTTGTGGAGAACGACCAGAAGGACTGACCCCCGGCGCCTCCGGCTAGGAGCCGGTGCGCCCCAGCAGCGCGTCGGCGAACGCCTCCGGCTCGAACGGCGCCAGGTCGTCGGCGCCCTCGCCGATCCCGACGAGCTTGACCGGCACGCCGAGCTCACGCTGGACCGCGACCACGATCCCACCCTTGGCCGAGCCGTCGAGCTTGGTGAGCACGATCCCGGTGACGTTGACGACCTCGCTGAACACGCGGGCCTGCACCATGCCGTTCTGCCCGGTGGTCGCGTCGAGCACGAGCAGCACCTCGGTGACCGGCGCCTGCTTCTCGATCACCCTGCGCACCTTGCCGAGCTCGTCCATCAGGCCGGCCTTGTTCTGCAGCCGGCCCGCGGTGTCGACGATGACCGTGTCGGCCTCCTGCTCGACCCCGGTCTTCACCGCCTCGAAGGCCACGCTGGCGGGGTCGCTCCCCTCGGGCCCGCGTACGGCGGGCACCCCGACGCGCTCCCCCCAGGTCGCCAGCTGTTCGGCCGCCGCCGCACGGAAGGTGTCCGCCGCCCCGAGCACGACCTGCTTGTCCTCGGCGACGAGCACCCGGGCGAGCTTGCCGACGGTGGTCGTCTTGCCCGTGCCGTTGACGCCGACGACCAGGACCACGCCGGGGCGTCCCTCCTGGCGGCTGACGTTCAAGGAGCGGTCCATGGACGGGTCGACCAGGGTGACCAGCTCCTCGCGGAGGATGTCCTCCACACCGGCGGAGGTCTTCCCCTCCACCTTCATCCGGGTGCGCAGTCGGGCCACCAGCTCCTGGGTCGGACCGACGCCGACGTCGGCGGTGATCAGGGTGTCCTCGATCTCCTCCCACGTGTCCTCGTCGACGACGTCGCGGGACAGCAGCGCCAGCAGGCCGCGGCCGAGCGGGCCCTGCGAGCGGGCGAGGCGCTCGCGGAGCCGGACCAGCCGGCTCGCTGCCGACTCCGGCTTCTCGATCGCCGGAGCGGGGGGCGCTTCGGGGAGGGTGGTGTCCTCGATGGTCCGGGTGGGGGTGTCCCGGGGGGTCTCGGGCTCCTCGCCGACCGCGGGCTCCGGCGGGGCCGCGACCTCCGTCGAGGGACGCTCCTTCTCGAGCGTGCCTGCCCTGCCCCGGCCTCGCGTGCGGGTCGTGACGAGACCGACGACGAGAGCCAGGAAGACGACGGCGATGCCGATGACGAGATACAGATACTCACCCACGGGCACCATCCAACCAGACCGGTTCAACGGTCCAGAGGCGCGTTCAGAGGTCGGAGGGCTCCCGCTCCCGCTCGCGCTGGTTGTCCAGCGTGGGCAGCAGGTCGACGCCCGACCGGAGGGCGTCGCCGAGCCAGGGCGCCTGGGGCACGTCCTCGCCGCGGTGCGGGTAGGCGACGTACAGCACGACCACCCCGGCCAGGACCATGATGACGAGCATCGTGAGGACGATGGAGACCATGGGGCACCGCTTTCCGAGAGGTTGTCACTGAGGCGTCAGGAGCGAGGTATCCGCGAAGGAGAGCGCCCAAACGCGTGCAGTCCCATCTTCCCTCGGACGGGCCCGCGACGACGTGTGAGTTTCTTCTCCCCGACGGTCACCGGCCGCCGTCGCGCGGCTGCAGCAGCGGCTCGACGACGGCGCGGATCTCGTCGGGGACCGGGCACACCGGCCGCTCTCCCGGTCCGCCGGCGTTGTCGACGTACACATGGACGAACCGGCCCTCCGCGGCCGCGCGGTCGGAGTCGCCCTGGAAGAGCCCGATCCGGTAGATCACCGACGAGGTGCCGAGCCGCTCGACGACCAGCCCGATGTCGATCGGCGCGGGGAAACCGATCTCGCGGAAGTACCGGCACGAGGTCTCGGCCACCACGCCGATCGCGGACAGCTGCCGGATGTTCGTCCCGGTCGCCTCGAACAGGTGCGCGTTGACGGCGGTGTCGAACAGCTCGTAGTAGCGGGCGTTGTTCATGTGCCCGTAGGCGTCGTCGTCGGCCCAGCGGGTGGTGGCCTGGCGCCACACGGCGAAGTCCGCCCGGCTCGGCGGGTCCGGTCGCTCGGCCACGGCTACGACGCCGCCGACTCGCGCAGGCGCTGGGAGATCACCGTCGAGACGCCGTCGCCACGCATGGTGACGCCGTAGAGGGCGTCGCCGACCTCCATCGTGCGCTTCTGGTGGGTGATCACCAGCAGCTGGCTGTTCTCGCGCAGCTCCTCGTAGATCTCCAGCAGCCGGCCGAGGTTGGTGTCGTCGAGCGCCGCCTCGACCTCGTCGAGGATGTAGAACGGCGACGGGCGGGCCTTGAACAGCGACACCAGGAACGCCACCGCCACCAGCGAGCGCTCGCCTCCCGAGAGCAGCGAGAGCCGCTTGACCTTCTTGCCCGCAGGGCGCGCCTCGACCTCGATGCCGGTGGTCAGCATGTCCGAGGGGTCGGTGAGCACCAGCTTGCCCTCACCGCCGGGGAACAGCCGCTTGAACACGTGGTCGAACGCGTCGCGGACGTCCTCCCAGGCCTCGGTGAACACCTGCTGGACCCGGTCGTCGACCTCGCGCACGATGTCGAGCAGGTCGCGGCGGGTGCGCTTGAGGTCCTCGAGCTGCTCGGTGAGGAACTTGTGCCGCTCCTCCAGCGCCGAGAACTCCTCCAGCGCGAGCGGGTTGACCTTGCCCAGCATCGACAGGGCCCGCTCGGCGGCGCGCAGCCGCTTCTGCTGCTCCTCGCGCACGTAGGGCACCGGCTCCGGCGCCTCGCCGTCAATGGCCTCACCGTCGCCCTCGGCGGTCTGCGCGTCGGGGGCGACCGACACCGGCACGGGGTTGTGCGGGCCGTACTCCGCGACGAGCACCTCGGCGTCGAGGCCGAGCTCCTCCACGGCACGCTCCTCGAGCTGCTCGATGCGCATCCGCTGCTGGGCGCGCGCCATCTCGTCGCGGTGTACGGCGTTCACCAGCTCGTCGTGCTGCTTGAGCAGGTCGCGCGACGCGGTGCGCACGGCCATCAGCTGCTCCTCGCGGCCACGACGCGCCTGCTCGACCGCCGTACGCTCCTGCGCGGCGAGCTCGATCGACACCTCCAGCCGCTGGAGCACGACGGTCACCGCGCGGCCGACGGCCTCGGCGACCTTCCCCTCCCGGGCCAGCCGCTCACGACGAGCAGCCGCCTTCGCGCGCGCCTCCCGTTCGGACTGGGCCGCGCGCAGCAGCGAGTCGGCGCGACCGGACAGGGCACGGGCGCGCTCCTCGGCGGTGCGCAGGGCCAGCCGGGCGTCCATCTCGGCCTGGCGGGCGGCACGTGCCTCCTCGGCCAGCCGCTCGCGCTCGGCGGTGTCCGGCTCCTCCTCCGGCGAGTCCTCCGCGGCCTCGAGCCGTTCCTCGAGCTCGGCGAGCCCGGCGAGGTCCTTGTCGCGGGCGGCCTCGGCCGCTGCGATCGCCTTGGACAGCCGCTCGGCCTCGCCCTTGGCGGACCGGACCTGGGAGCCGTACTGGCCGAGCTCCTCGGCGACCGCGGCCAGCTTGGCGTCGGACTCGTGCAGCCGGGCGAGCGCGACGTCGACCCGGTGCTTGGCCTGGGTGCGCTCCTCCTCGAGCCGGGCGAGGTCGAAGGCGAGCCGCTCGCAGCGGTGCGCCGCCTCCGCCAGCCGCTCGGCCGCCTCGTCGACCGCGGCCTGCACCTCGATCAGGCTCGGCTGCGACGAGGAGCCGCCGGCCGCGAAGTGGGCGCCGAGCATGTCGCCCTCGCGGGTGACCGCGGTGACGTCGGCCAGGTCGGCCACGAGCGCGCGGGCGGTCTCGAGGTCGTCGACCACGGCGACCTTGAACAGCAGCCGGCTCAGCGCCGGACGCAGGGCGTCGGGCGCCTCGACGACGTCGGTGGCGTAGACCGCGCCCGCGGGGAGCCCGGGCCAGGAGGCGTCGTCGACGGCGGCACCGCCGAGCAGCAGCCCGGCGCGGCCGAGGTCGTCGGCCTTGAGGTGCACGATCGCGCCGAGCGCGGCGTCGACGTCCTCCACGGCGACCGCGTCGGCGGCGCTGCCAAGGGCAGCGGCGATCGCGGCCTCGTAACCGGGGCGCACCGACAGCAGCGCGGCCACCGACCCGAGCAGCCCGGAGACGGAGTCGCTGGCGGCCAGCAGGGCGCCGGCGCCGTCCTTGCGGTTGAGGCCGATCTCCAGGGCCTCCTTGCGGGCGGCGAGCGCTCCACGCTCCCGCTCGGCGGCCTGCGACTCCTCGCGGGTCTTGGCGAGCCGGTCCTCGATGTCGGCCAGCGTCGCCGCGGCGCCCTCGTGCTCGGCGTCGAGGCCCTCCTCCCCCGCGTCGAGGCCCGCGACCTGCGTCTCGAGGGCGGTGAAGTCACGCTGGGCCCGCTCCGCGCGGGCGAGCGCCTCCTCCCTTGCGGAGGTGAGCCGGCCGAGCTCGTCCTCGGCGGCCGCGGCCCGGCTCTTGAGCGCGTTGACCTGGCCGTGCAGCCGGGCGAGCCCCTCGCGACGGTCGGCGGCGGCGCGCAGCAGGCCGGCGACGCGGCGGTCCTCCTCGACGTGGCGCGCCTCGACCTCCTGCCGCAGCGCGACGGCCTCCTCGAGCGCCGCACGGTTCTGCTCCACCTCGCGGGCGATCTCGGCCTCCTGGGCTCGCACCCGCTCGGCCTCGGCAGTCAGCTGCTCGGGGTCGCGTCCGGACCCGCCGGCCGGCTCCGCTCCGCTCTCCTGAGCGTTGCGGGCGCGCTCCGCAGCCAGGCTCGCAGTGCCCTTGAGCCGCTCGCGCAGTCCGGACAGCGCGAACCAGGTCTCCTGCGCCCGCGACAGCGCGGGCAGGTCCTCGCGCAGCGCGGCCTCGAGCTCGGCCTCCTGCTGCCGGGCCTGCTCGATCGCCGCCTCGAGCTCGGCCCTGCGTTCCAGCAGCACGGACTCGTCGGCGAGCTCCTGCTCCAGCGAGGTGCGTGCGGTGACGAGGTCGTCGGCGAGCAGCCGGGCCCGTGCGTCGCGCACGTCGGCCTGGACGACCGCGGCCTTGCGGGCCACCTCGGCCTGGCGACCCAGCGGCTTGAGCTGGCGCCGGATCTCGGTGAGCAGGTCGTTGAGCCGGGTCAGGTTGCCCTCGGTGGAGTCCAGCTTGCGCAGCGCCTTCTCCTTGCGCTTGCGGTGCTTGAGGACCCCGGCGGCCTCCTCGATGAACCCCCGCCGGTCCTCCGGCGTCGCGTGCAGGATCGAGTCGAGCTGGCCCTGGCCGACGATCACATGCATCTCGCGGCCGATGCCGGAGTCCGACAGCAGCTCCTGGACGTCGAGCAGCCGGCAGGACTGGCCGTTGATGGCGTACTCCGACCCGCCGTTGCGGAACATCGTGCGGCTGATCGTCACCTCGGCGTACTCGATCGGCAGGGCGCCGTCGGTGTTGTCGATGGTGAGGGCGACCTCGGCGCGGCCCAGGGGCGGGCGCCCGGAGGTGCCGGCGAAGATGACGTCCTCCATCTTGCCGCCGCGCAGCGACTTCGCGCCCTGCTCGCCCATCACCCAGGCCAGGGCGTCGACCACGTTGGACTTGCCGGACCCGTTGGGGCCCACGATGCAGGTGATCCCCGGTTCGAGCTGCAGGGTCGTCGCCGAGGCGAACGACTTGAACCCGCGGAGCGTCAGGCTCTTCAGGTACACGTGCTTGGGCTCCTCACGGTGCGCCGAACAAACGGGAAGGGACAATCATGCCGTGGGGAAGTCAGCAGGCAGCAGCCTACCTGCTCCCGGCACCGCTCCCGGGCACCGTCAGGAGGCTAGGTACGTCGCCGCGTCCTCGTCGTGACCGCCGCCCGGCGCCGCAGCAGCCCGAGGGTGAGCACCCCGAGGCCCAGCACCGTGATCGGCACCGCGTCCTGGGGCCACGACAGCACCGCGAACGGGTTCGTCGAGCCCAGGGCCGGGCTCGTCGCCGGGGCGGCGCGCCCCGGGAGGTCGACGCGGTAGACGTCGAGACCACGCACCGCGTCCACCGAGTAGGCCAGGTTCGTCTTCCCCCGGGCGAGACCGGCCTTGGTGTAGCGCGGGACCCAGTAGGTGTCCCACACCTCGGAGACGCCCCACGTCGCATGTCCGAAGGGCTTGATCTTCCGAGGGTTGCGCACGTCGACGAACTGGGTGCCGCCGCCGTAGAACCCGACCGCGACGATGCCCGACGGGTGGTAGTCGAACCAGTGCGCGGAGCAGAACGCGCCGTGCGGCAGGGGGAAGCTGCCGAGGTCGGCGAGCTCGACCTTGTCCAGCGGCACGATCTGCCCCGGCCTGCCGCCGAGCCGCTTGACGTGCCAGGTCTGGAAGGAGCCCGCCTGCGCGCAGTCGGTCTGCATGTAGTCCTCCTCGGTGACCAGGAGGACGTTGCCGTTGGCGAAGGACGGCCTGGCGTTCGGACGGAACGCCCTCGCGTTGGGCCGGAAGGAGTTGTGGTGGATGAAGTCGTTGTAGCCGGGGAATGCAGGGTCGTCGCCACGCCCGGCGAGCCCGGTGGTGGTCACCAGCTTCGGGCGCCGCGGCCGGGTCACGTCGAACACCGACGAGCCGTCGTACCCGGTGTGGGTGCCGTAGCCGGCGGCGTCGAAGTTCCACTTGTGGCCGGCGGTGGGTGAGCCGAACGGCTGGGTCCCCGGCTTGCCGGGGTCGCTGTCGAGCTCGCGCGGACGGTCGAGGTCGCGCAGGTCGAAGATCGAGAACGCCCCGTCCGAGCCGGCCGAGTAGGCGTAGCGGCAGTCGGTCTCCGCGATGCACGCGACGGTGTGGGTGCTCGTCGTACCCCGGACCCGGGAGCGGATCCGGGGCGCCGCCGGGTCCGTGACGTCGACGAGGACCAGCTCGGCGCCTCCGGTGAGCGGGTCGTTGACGTGCTGGATGTCCCCCGGCGAGGCCTGGTAGAGGTCGACGCCGATCAGCGCGAACCGCTCGGTCCCGGCAGGGGTGCGACGCTCACCGCAGTTCATCGCCTCGTTCTCGAACTGCAGGCTCGGCAGCACCCCGGTCAGCCTGGGCGCTGCCGGCTCGCTGACGTCGTAGACCCGCACCGAGTCGAGGTTGGACATCACGAAGAGCGGTGCGGTCCGCATGAAGCACCCGGAGATGCCGGTGGCGCCGGGGACCGACGCGAGCAGGTCGACGTTGGGGCTCGCGATCAGCGGGATGTTGCGGTCCGCGGCGAGCCCCGTGCGAAGACGCTCGATCCGGTCCGCGTCACCGTGCGCGGACGCGGGGGCCGTCACGGCCGAAGTCGCCAGCAGGGCCGCCGTGGCGGCGAGCAGGGACAGGGGGCGCCTCAGGGTCATCGCAGTGTCCTCGTCCTCCGCCACCGGCCCGGATGCCGGCGGATGCGTGGACCAACGACGCAGCCACGCTCGGGTCACGCTGCGTCAGGACGCTGCGGGCACCCCGGTGGCCGCGACGACGAGGTCCCACAGGCGGCGCACCTGGTCCGGGGTCGGCCGGGTGCGGGAGAGGTACGACGTCGGCCGCGGTGCCCGGTCATGCCACAGCCGGCCGGTCGTCGAGCCGCCCTCCGGTGCGGCGAGCAGCCACACCGTGGTGTCCGCGCCCGCCTCCGCGCTGCGCAGCAGCGGTCCGACCAGCCGGTTGAACCCCGGCAGCGACCCGGCGAGCCCGGGCGTGCCTGCCCACCCGGGGTGCGTGCTGTGCACCGCGACCCGGTCCGGGGCGAGCCGTCGGGCCCACTCCTCGGCGAGGTGGACCTGCATCCGCTTGGTGTGCGCGTAGGCGCGGGTGCCGGAGTAGGCGGTGTGGGTCAGCTCGGGGTCGTCGAGGTCGAGTCCGGCGGTGTACATCCCACCGGAGGTCACGAACACGACCCGCGCGTCGCCGTCCGCGGCGAGCAGCTCGAGGAGCTCGTGGGTGAGCAGGTGCGGGCCGAGGACGTGGGTGGCGTAGGTGAGCTCGTGCCCCTGGGGCGACTCGCTCCGGTGCGGCGGGAGGACCCCCGCGTTGTGCACGAGCGCGTGCAGCCGGGGCGCCTCGGCGCGCAGCCGGGCCGCGACCGCCGGCAGCGCGTCGAGGTCGCTCACGTCGCACCGCAGGACCCGCAGGGCGGCACCGGGCACCGCATCGAGGATGTCCGCCCGAGCGCTCTCGCCGCGGGTGGTGTCGCGACACAGCATCCACACCTCGGCGCCGAGCCGGGCCGCGCCCAGAGCGGTCGCCTTGCCGAGCCCGGAGTTCGCACCCGTGACGGCCACCACCCGGCCACGTAGTGCTCCGGGCGGCGGGTCAGCCGGCCACCAGGCGCGGCGTACCGCGAAGCCCAGACGGGTGTAGCCGAGGACGACGGAGCGGTCGAGCAGGCTGTCGACGGCGCGCGCGACGGGAGAGGGTCGGCTCATGGACCGAGCCTAGGAGGATGGCGAAAACCACGCCGGACCGAGACGGTCGGCGCGCCCCTGGCGCGGGGTCAGGCGGGCTGCATGCTCTCGTCGAGCGTGAGCAGCGGGGAGTCGGCTGCAGCAGCAGCGAGCGTGTCGTTCTCCGCCGAGAGCCGAAGCACGAGTGCCTCGAGGTCGGCGACCTGCCGCTTGAGGCGACGGTTCTCCGCCATGAGCTGTGCGAGTGCGCGGGGGTCGGTGCTGCTCATGTAGCCGAGAAGCGCCTTGGCCATGTGTGTCCTCCGAGGAAGAGTCAGGTCACACCACGAGACCGGCTGATGGCCGGGAGGGGTGGAAGGTGTACCTCAAGAGTCTCACTCCCCCGACTCAGGGTCAATCCCGGGGTCTGCCCGTTACGCCGGAGCCGTTATCGTGCCCTCCGTGAGACCGCTCCGGATCGCCGCGTGCCGCCGTCTGTGCAGCTGGCGGGCCGCCGGCGAGGAGCTCGGCGGAGAGGCGCTGTTCCGCTGCGACGGCTGCGGCAGTGAGTGGGTCGCGTCGCAGCCCTGGACGCCGATCGACCACACCGGCGAGGTGCCCCCGGCGGTTCAGGCCGAACGTCGTCGCGGCCGTGGCTGACAGCGCGGGCAGAAGAACGACGAGCGGTTCATGAACGCCACGCGGACGATCGGGGTGCCGCAGCGCGAGCACGGCTGGTCGGCGCGGCCGTAGGCCTCCAGCGACCGGTCGAAGTAGCCGCTCTCGCCGTTGACGTTGACGTAGAGCGCGTCGAAGGAGGTCCCGCCCTGCGCGAGCGCCGACGCCATCACCGTGCGCACGCCCGCGAGCAGCGCGACCACGTCGGTGCGCCGCAGCTTGTTGCCGGGCCGGTCGCCGTGCAGCCCGGCCAGCCAGAGCGCCTCGTCGGCGTAGATGTTGCCGACGCCCGAGATCAGCGTCTGGTCCAGCAGCAGCCGCTTGATCCCGGAGGTACGACGGCGCACGCGGTCGACGAAGGCGTCGTCGTCGAACTCGGGGTCCATCGGGTCCCGGGCGATGTGGGCGATCTCGGCAGGCAGCTCGGCACCGCCTCGCGAGAGCGACAGCCCTCCGAACATCCGCTGGTCGACGAAGCGGAGCTCCAGCGGCTCGCCGACACCGTCGGTCTCGAGCCGACCGAGCCCGAACCGGACGCGCAGGTGGCGCTCGGCGGGCGCGGACGCCGGCTGCACGAGCATCTGCCCGCTCATGCCGAGGTGCGCCATGATCGCGTCACTGCTGTCCAGCGGCAGCCAGAGGTACTTGCCACGCCGGCGCGCGGCGACGACCGTGCGGCCGGTTGTCGCCGCGACGAAGTCGTCAGGACCCGCGAGGTGCCGCCGCAGGGGTCGCGGGTGGAGGACCTCCACGGCGGTCAGGGTGCGGCCGACCACGTGGGCCTCGAGCCCGGTGCGGACGACCTCGACCTCAGGGAGCTCGGGCACCTCAGTCGACGGCCGGCTCGCCGTCGGCGAGCGTGCGGGTGGCGTCCTCGACGAGCCTGCCGGTGCCGCCGCGCTCGGCGGCGATGGCGCGGTAGGCGGTCTCGGCGGCCTGCTGCTCGGCCTCCTTCTTGGACCGCCCGGTGCCACGGCCGTAGAGGCCGTCGCCCACCTGCACCTGCGCGGTGAACGTCTTCTCGTGGTCGGGGCCCTCGTCCTCGATGACGTACTCCGGGACGCCGAGGGAGTGCTCCGCCGACAGCTCCTGCAGGCTGGTCTTCCAGTCCAGCCCGGCGCCGAGGCCGGCCGCGGCCTCCATCAACGGGTCGAACAGCAGGTGCACCACGGTGGACGCCGCCTCGAACCCGCCGCTGAGGTAGACCGCACCGATCACCGCCTCGACGGTGTCGGAGAGGATCGAGGACTTGTCGCGACCACCGGTCGCCTCCTCGCCCCGCCCGAGCTTGATGTGCTCGCCGAGACCGATCGTGCGCGCGACCTCGGCGAGCGCCCGCGCGTTGACCACCGCTGCCCGCAGCTTGGCCAGCCGCCCCTCAGACAGGTCCGGGTGGGACCGGTAGAGGGTGTCGGTGACCACCACGCCGAGCACCGAGTCGCCGAGGAACTCCAGCCGCTCGTTGGTCGGCAGGCCGCCGTTCTCGTAGGCGTACGACCGGTGCGTCAGGGCGCGGTCGAGCAGCTCGGCGTCCAGCACCGGGCTGCCGAGTGCAGCACGCAAGTCGTCGTACGACGGCTCGCTCACGACGGGTCCCGTCAGAGGACCTGGCGACGCTCGGAGCGTGCGCCGTACTGACCGCAGTCGGGGCAGGCGCGGTGGGGCAGGTGCTTGGAGCCGCACGCCGGGTTGCTGCAGGTCACCAGCGAGGGCGCAACAGCCTTCCACTGCGAGCGACGGTGACGCGTGTTGCTGCGCGACATCTTCCGCTTCGGGACTGCCATTGTCTCACTCCTTGGTCGGGCCGGTTTCGCGGCCGTGCTCATCGTCGGTCTGGTCTGTCAGCCCTTGGAGCGCCGCCCACCGGGGGTCGATCGGCTCGTCGTGCTGGTGGCCGGGATCGTCCGCGAGCCGCGCACCACACTCGATGCACAGACCCGGGCAGTCCTCCCGGCACAGCGGCTGGAACGGCAGTGAGAGCACCACCGCATCCCGCAGCAACGGTTCGAGGTCGAGCAGGTCGCCCTCCAACCGACTGACATCGTCGTCGCCCTCGTCGGTGGCGGTGTCGCTCTCCTCGTAGACGAAGAGCTCCTGCAGCTCCACCTCGACGTCGTCGTGGAGAGGCTCCAGGCACCGTGCACACTCACCGGCGAGCTCGGCGTGAGCCGTGCCGGTGACGAGAACACCCTCCATGACCGCCTCCAGCCGCAGGTCGAACTCGACCGGCGCACCTTCGGGGACACCGAGAACTTCGATGCCGAGATCTGCCGGCGCCGAAGCCGTGAACGACACCGTGCGCTGTGACCCCGGGCGGCGGCCGAGCTCGCGGGTGTCGAGCACGAGCGGCGCCCTCGGGTCGAGAGACACGTCGGAGTCACTTTCGTCATCGGGCACAACAGATCGCAGCCCACCGGGTCCGGCCCCCACCTGGCCTGAGGCCTGACGGGTCCCGAGCACGGCGAACCGCCGACAAGAGTACCGTCTGCCCGCCCCCGCGGCCAAAACCGGCGGAGGCTCAACGCTCGAGATGCTCCGGGAGCTTGATCCGGTCGACCTCGTCCTCGGTCAGCGAGTCCAGCGCGGAGCGGCCGGCGAGCCGCTCACGGCCGCGCTTGACCGCCTCCATCGTGCGCTCCAGCGTGATCTCGAAGTTGGCCAGCTTGCCGTCGACGTAGTCGTCGGTCTCCTTGCGCAGCCCGTCGGCCTCGGCGCGAGCATCGGCGAGCAGCTCCTCGGCCCGGACGTTCGCGAGCCGGAAGACCTCGGTGTCGGAGACCAGCCGGTCCCGCTCGTTGCGCGCGTCGGCGACGATGTGCTCGGCCTCGCGCCGGCCGTCGGCGATGACGTCGTCGCGGTCGCGCTCGATCTTGCGAGCCGACTCCAGCGCCCGGTCGAGCTCGGTCTCGAGCTCGCGCAGCAGGTCCAGGAGCTCGGCGCGGTTGACCACCGCGGAGGCAGACATCGGCATCGACCGAGCCTGTTCGATCGCCTGCCGGATCTCGGCAAGCTTGACGCGCACGTCCACGCTACACCTTTCTAGATGCAAGAGGCGAAACCCCTGGTCTCTACCCAGAAACCAGGTTCCTACCCCGTGCTACGACGATACGACCCCGGACAGTCGGTCGCACGCTATTCGCGGGCGCGTTCGGCAACCCGGGCGGTGAGGCGGTCGAGCACCAGGGGCGGCACCAGCGACGAGACGTCACCTCCGAAGGTCGCCACCTCCTTGACCAGGCTCGAGGCCAGGAAGGAGTACTCCGGGCTGGTCGGCACGAACACCGTCTCCACCGGAGCCAGGCTGGAGTTCATCTGCGCCATCTGCAGCTCGTAGTCGAAGTCGCTGACCGCACGCAACCCCTTCACGATCGCGTGGATGTCGCGCTCCTTGCAGAAGTCCACGAGCAGGCCGTGGAAGGCGTCGATCTTGACGTTGTCGAAGCCCGCGCAGACCTCGGTGAGCATGCCGATGCGCTCCTCGACCGAGAACATGCTCTTCTTCGACTTGTTGATCAGCACGGCCACGGTGACCTCGTCGAAGAGCGCCGAGGCCCGGGAGACGATGTCGATGTGCCCGTTGGTGACCGGGTCGAAGGATCCGGGACACACGGCTCTGCGCACTGCTGCTCCTCGGTTCACGGAGGCGTCGGGACAGCCTCGTCGGGCAGGCCTCCCGACCTGGTGGCGTGACCGTACCAAAGCGTGGTCTCGCCGTACTTCCGGGACCGCGCGGCGCTCAGCCCCGTCGGCCAGTCCGGCCCGCCGCTGCGGGTGGCACGCTCGACGACCACCACGGCACCTTCCGCGAGCCAGCCGTGCTCGGTGAGCGCGGCCAGGTCCTCGACGACCTCTGCGGTCGACAGGGGGTACGGCGGGTCGAGGAAGACCACGTCGTACGCCGCCGCCGGCGCGGCCGCGAGCACCCTGGCCACCGACCCGGTGACCACGTCGACCTGACCGAGCCCGAGCGTGCGCACGTTGTCCTTGATCAGCGCGGCCGTGCGTCGGTCGTGCTCGACGAGCGTGACGTGACCGGCACCTCGTGACCTCGCCTCGAGGCCGACCGCACCGGAGCCGGCGTACAGGTCCAGGAACCGGAGCCCGGTGATCGAGCCGAGGTCGGAGTCGAGGCTCGAGAACAGCGCCTCCCGGACCCGGTCGGAGGTGGGTCGGGTGCGGTCGCCAGGGGGTGCCTTGAGCCGGCGTCCACCGGCCGTGCCGCCGATGATCCGGGTCATGCCTTCTCCAGGTAGTCGGCCTGCTGCGACTCGTCGAGCCGGTGCACCTCCGCAGCGAGGGCAGGGTGGCTGCGCAGGGTCGGGTCGGCCGAGACCACCTCCACCGCCGCCTCACGCGCAGCGACGATCTCGTCCTCGTGCTCGAGCACGGAGAGCAGCCGCAGCCCGGACCTGCTGCCGGACTGGGCCGCACCCAGCACGTCGCCCTCCCGGCGCTGCTCGAGGTCGACCCGCGACAGCTCGAACCCGTCGGTGGTCGCGGCGACCGCCTCCAGTCGTTCGAGGGCGGCCGTGCCGCGCTCGGCCTGGGTGACCAGCAGGCACAGCCCCGGGTGACCACCCCGGCCGACGCGGCCACGCAGCTGGTGCAGCTGGGAGACGCCGAACCGGTCCGCGTCGAGGACCACCATCACCGTCGCGTTGGCCACGTCGACGCCGACCTCGATGACCGTGGTGGCGACCAGCACGTCGACCTCACCGTCGGCGAAGGAGCGCATCACCGTCTCCTTGCGGTCCGGCGCCATCCGACCGTGGAGCACCTCCACCCGCAGGCCCTTCAGGGCGCCCGCGGCCAGCAGCGGGGCGACCTCCTCGACCGCTGCGAGCCGGACGTCCTCGGCCTTGTCGTCGGGGTCCACGCGCGGACACACGACGTACACCTGGTGGCCGGCGTCGACCTCCTCCCGGACCCGCTGCCAGGCACGGTCGAGCCATGCCGGCTGGTAGCGCATCGGCACGACGCTGCTCTGGATCGGGGCCCGGCCGGCGGGCAGCTCGGTGAGCGTGGAGGTCTCCAGGTCTCCGAAGACGGTCATCGCGACCGTGCGCGGGATCGGGGTCGCGGTCATCACCAGCACGTGCGGCCGGCTCTCCCCCGCCTTGGCGGCCAGCGCGGCCCGCTGCTCGACACCGAACCGGTGCTGCTCGTCGACGACCACCAGGCCGAGGTCGGCGAACTGGACGTGCTCCTCGAGCAGCGCGTGGGTGCCGATCACGATCCCGGCCGCCCCGGAGGCGGCGTCGAGCAGGGCGCTGCGCCGCGCCGCCGCCCCCAGTGAGCCGGTCAGCAGCGCCACCTGGGTCGCGTGCTCGGCGCCTCCGAGCATCCCGGCGGCGGCGAGGTCCCCGAGCATCGCGGTGATGGAGCGGTGGTGCTGCTGGGCGAGCACCTCGGTCGGCGCGAGCAGCGCTGCCTGACCACCGGAGTCCACGACCCGCAGCATGGCGCGCAGCGCGACCACGGTCTTCCCGGAGCCGACCTCCCCCTGGAGCAGGCGGTGCATCGGGTGCCCGCCGGTGAGGTCACCGAGGATCTGCTCGCTCACCTGGCGCTGCCCCGCGGTGAGCTCGAAGGGCAGCTTCGCGTCGAACCGGTCGAGCAGGCCGCCCTCGACTCCCGGGCGCGACTGCGCGGGCAGCTGCGCGAGCTGTGCCCGGCGCCGCGCGAGCACGGTCTGGGTCACGAAGGCCTCCTCGAACCGCAAGGTGCGCTCGGCGGCCTTCTGGTCCGCCCACGAGTCGGGCCGGTGCATCCACTCCAGCGCCTGGCGGCTGCCGAGCAGGCCCTGCGCAAGCCGGACCGACGCCGGCACCGGCTCCGGGACGTCGTCGACGAGGTCGAGCGCGATCCCGATCGCCTTCTCCAGCTGCCAGCTCTGCACGGTCGCGGTCGCCGGGTAGAGCGTCATCAGGTTCGGCTGCCGCTCGAAGCTCTCGCGGGCCTGACCCTCGCCGTCCTCGCCGGCGCCCGCGAACAGCTGGGTCTGCGGGTTGGTCAGCTGCCACCGGTTGCGGAACCGGCCGATCTTGCCGGAGAACACGCCGTGCATGCCGACGGAGACGTGCTGCCGGCGCCAGTCCGCGATGTGCTTCTTCTTGTCGAAGAAGGTCAGCATCAGCTCGTGGTCGTCGGTGGCCACGACGACCTCCAGCCGCCACGCCATCCGGCCCGTGCGACGGTCGGGGTAGCTCTTCTGCTCCACCGAGAGCACCTGGGCGATCAGCGTCACGTGCTGGTCGACCTCGATCGCTCCGAGGTCGCTCAGGCTGCCCTTGGGGACGTAGCGGCGGGGGTAGTGCCGCAGCAGGTCGCCGACCGTGGTGTAGCCGAACGCCTGCTCGATCTTGCTCGCCTGCTTGCCCGCGACCGTGGCGAGCTTGGAGTCCCATCTGATCGTCGCCACTGCGAGGCCTACTCCACTCCCAGGAGCAACGGGTACCGCTCCTGGCCTCCGTCATACACCACGACGTCGACAGTCGGGTGCGCGGCGGCGAGGTAGTCGGCACAGCGCCCGGCGAGCGACGTACCGTCCGCCCCGGCCACGACCGTGACCAGCTCGCCACCACCGCCGAGCAGCCGCTCGAGCACCTCGGTCGCCACCGAGAACAGCTCCGAGCCGACGACGACGAAGTCCCCCTCGACCGCGCCCAGCACGTCGCCCGGCTCGCACGGGCCGGCGGTGGTGATCGCCTGACGCGCCGCCACCGTGACGGCGCCGGAGCGGGCGTGCCGTGCCGCGGAGGTCATCTGGAGCAGGTCCTCCTCGAAGGTCCGGCCCGGCTCGTGCACGGCGAGGGCGGCCAGGCCCTGCACCTGTGCGCTCGTCGGGATCACCGCGACCCGGACGTCGGTGCTCTCCCTGGCCGTCTGTGCGGCGGCCTCGGCGACGGCGCAGGAGTCCTTGTCGTTCGGGAGCACGATCACCTCGGCCGCGCCGGAGCCGTCGATCGCGGCGAGGATCTCGCCGGTCGAGGGGCGCCGGTCGCGGTGGCTGACCACCGTCGCGCCGGCCTCGGCGAAGAGCCGCTCGAGGCCCTCACCGGCGGCGACGACGACCACTGCGCGGCCCTTGCGTCCACCCGCGTGGCGCGGCTCCATGGCGACACCGAGGCGGGCGAGCTGCTCGGCGAAGTGGGTGACCCGGATCCGGTACGGCCGACCGGCCTCGATCCCGGCCTCGACCGCGGCGCCGACGTCGTCGACGTGCACGTGGACGTTCCAGAGACCGTCGCCGCCGACGACCACGAGGGAGTCGCCGAGAGGGGCCAGCCGGTGCCGCAGCTCCGGGACCGCGGCGTCGTCGGCCTCGAGCAGGTACATCACCTCGTAGGCCGGCCCGTCCGGGTGCAGGTCGTCGGTCGGCAGCGGCACCGGGATCGCGTGCACGCCGAGCCCGGCGTGCACGGGCATCGCGCGCTTGCCCGTGATCGCGGTCTCGGCGGCGTCGAGCACGACGCACAGGCCCCGGCCGCCCGCGTCGACGACACCGGCGTCGCGCAGCGCCTTGAGCTGCTCCGGCGTGTGGACCAGCGCCTCACGAGCTGCCGCGGCGGCGGCCCGGATCACGTGGCCCAGCCGGCTGGTCGGGTCGCCCGCGGCCGCGAGCGCGGCGTCGCTGGCCGCCCGCGCGACCGTGAGGATCGTGCCCTCCACCGGCTCGCCCACCGCGGCGTAGCTCGCCTCGGTGGCACGGTGCATGCCCTCCGCGAGGACGACGGCGGCCCGGTCGTCCGGCTGCGCCTCGCCGATCCGCTTCAGCAGGGCACCGACGAGCTGGGACATGATCACCCCGGAGTTGCCCCGCGCCCCCAGCAGCGCGCCGCGGGAGTAGGCCGCCAGCGCTGCTCCCAGGTCGCAGGCAGGGTCCTGCTGCACGCGTTCGCGGAGCATCGAGCGGGCAGACTCGAGGGTCAGGAACAGGTTCGTGCCGGTGTCGCCGTCGGGGACCGGGTAGACGTTGAGGGCGTCGATCTCCTCGCGGGCTTCCCCGAGCGCCTCGAGCACGACGTCGGCGAAGCGTACGATCGTCGGCAGGTCGAAGGCGGTGCCCGCGTCACCGTGGTGCGTCAACCCAGCCCCTTCCGTCGTACGCCGGCTTCCTGGTGACCGGCGTCACGCCGGGAGCCTGCCAGGGTAGTGCGTGCGGTCCGATTCGCCTCCGGGCGGGCCCATCGGATACTCTTGTGCGGTTGCCTCGGCACCGTGACGCCCCCTGCGTGGCCGTCCGGGCAGGGCACCTCGTCAGTGGTAAGAGCAATCTAGTCTTCTCAGGAGTTCACGGTGGCTGCCGTCTGTGACATCTGCGCCAAGAAGCCCGGCTTCGGTCACAACCGGCCGTGGTCGCGCAAGATTACGAAGCGTCGCTTCAACCCCAACATCCAGCGTGTCCGCGCGACGGTCGACGGTGCCCCCAAGCGACTGAACGTCTGCACCGGCTGCCTCAAGGCCGGCAAGGTCACCCGCTGACCTGACCACAGCTCGACAGGTTGGGCCGCTCCCCGGTGGGAGCGGCCCTTCTGCTGTCTCCGGTCGGCGTCAGAAGTGGACGTGGCCGGTCGGACCTTCGTACGCCGCGCCGTCGACCGTCACGCCGCTCCCCTCCCCGACCGTGCCGATCCGGGTCCAGCCCTCGGGCAAGGCCGATCCGGTCGGGAAGGTCGCGACCAGGCAGTGGTCGTCGCCGCCGGCGAGGATGAACTGCATCGGGTCCGCGCCGAGAGCCGCGCCGACCGCGGTGAGCGGCTCGGGCACGTCGAACGCCCCGGTGTCCACGTCGACTGCGACCCCGCTGGCCGACGCGATGTGGTCGAGGTCGGCGAGCAGCCCGTCGGACACGTCGATCATCGCGGTCGCCCCGGCACGGGCGGCCGCGGCGCCGGCGCCGTACGGGGGCTCGGGGCGGCGGTAGGCCTCGACCAGCACCCGGGGCGAGCGGAAGCCGCGGCCCAGCACCGCCAGCCCCGCGGCGGCCCAGCCCTGCCGTCCGGCGATCGCGACCACGTCGCCGGGACGGGCGCCGGACCGGAGCACCGGCTCTCCTTCGACGACACCCAGGACGGTGATCGCGATCATCACCGAGTCGGCGGCTGTGACGTCCCCGCCCACCACGGTGGCCCCGACGAGGCCGGCCTCGGTGGCGATCCCCTCGGCGAGCTCGAGCGCCCAGGCTGCGGGGAGGTCTCCGGGTGCCGCCAGGCCGACGGTCATCGCCGTGGCCCGGCCACCCATCGCGTTGATGTCCGAGAGGTTCTGCGCGGCGGCCCGACGGCCGACGTCGACCGCCGGGGCCCAGTCGCGGCGGAAGTGCCTGCCCTCGACCATCAGGTCGGTCGAGACCACCACGCGCTCGTCGGGAACGGCCACGACGGCGGCGTCGTCGCCGGGACCCACGACCACGTCGGGGCCCTGCGGGAACCTCTCGGCGAGCGCGTCGACGAGGCCGAACTCGCCGAGGTCGGACAGCGTCGGGTCGGCGGGGGGTGGGGAGGCAGTCATGGGGCGTATTCAATCCGATCGCCGGTCCGTGTTCCGGGCCGGGGAGGCCACGCGGTAGGTTGAGGCGGAACGAGCCCCGGGCCTCAGTGACATCTCCTGTCACACCTGGCGTGGGGCCCTACGAGACCCCAGGAGTGCACATGGTGGTTCAGGCCTACATCTTGATCCAGACCGACGTCGGCAAGGCTGCCGAGGTCGCCGCAGCGATCTCCGAGGTCAAGGGCGTGACCCTGGCCGAGGACGTCACGGGTCCCTACGACGTGATCGTCCGGGCCGAGGCCCGCAACGTCGACGAGCTCGGCAAGCTCGTGGTCGCCAAGGTCCAGAACATCTCCGGGATCACCCGGACGCTGACCTGCCCGGTCGTCCACATCTGAGGCCGTTCTGCACCGCCTCCTCGACCGTTCCCGGCGCCCGTCCCCCCGCACGAGGGCGGGCGCCGTGGCATGTCTCACCGCGGTCTCCGTCCTGCTCGCCGGCTGCGGCGGCCCCGTGACGGTCGACGTACCGCGCCTCGACGCCACCGCCCGAGCCGTCTGCTCCGACCTCGTCACCGCGCTCCCCGATCGGGTCGACGGTGCCGAGCGGACCGAGGTGGAGCCCGCCGACGCACCGGCGGCCGCCTGGGGTGACCCGGCGATCGTGCTGCGCTGCGGGGTCCCGATGCCCGACGAGTTCGACGACTACTCGACGTGCCAGGAGACCAACGGCATCGGCTGGTTCATCCCCGACTCCCAGATGACCGGCGCTTCCACCGAGATCACGATGACCACGATCGGCCGCGACGTGAACATCGAGGTCCGGCTGCCCGAGGAGCACTGGCCACCGGCGAACGCGATGGTCGACCTGTCCGCGGCGATCGAGCAGACCACCGAGGAGCTCGATCCCTGCGTGTGAGACGTGCCCGGTCGGCCCCGGCTCAGCGGCCCACGCCGGCCCGGCGCGGCGCACGTCGGATCGGGGAGCCCGGCTTCGCGGCGACCAGTGGGTCCCAGTCCGGTGGGTCGACGGGCAGCCGCGACGGGTCGGCGTACACCGCTCCCGCCTTCAGCTCGGCGAACAGGTCCCGACCCAGGACCGCCCCGGCCGTGCCGACCCCACCGTTGAGCGTGGCGACGATTCCGTGCTGGTGCCGGGTGCTCGCCCCGGCGAGGTAGAGCCCCGGGATCGAGGTCGTCACGTCGGGGCGGAACGGGCCGATCTGGTCCCGGGTCATCTCCAGGCCGTAGCAGGCACCGCCGGTGGACAGCGTGAACCGCTCCTGGGTGATCGGCGTGGAGGCGTCGCGGTAGACGATGTGCTCGCGCAGGTCGGGGATCACCCCCTCGGCGGTGTCGAGCACCGCCTCGGCGAGCTCCTCCTTCGCCGCCAGGTACGACGCGCCGCGGCTGTAGCGCTCGCCGGCGACCGGTCCCTCGCCGACTCCCCAGGCCGCGCGGTCGGCAGGGGCGATCGTCATCAGCTCCAAGGTCGAGTGTCCGGGCGGGGCGGTGTGGCGCCCGTCGGGGTCCTTGAGCGTGCCCGAGGTCATGAACACCGGCACCCGGGCCGGGACCCGGCCGGCGTACGCGTCGGCGTAGATCCCCTCGATGTCGGCGTGCGGGTAGATCCACGACGTGCTGTTGGGCAGCCGGTCACGGACGTCGAAGTCCACGGCCAGGTACAGGCTGAACAGCGGCAACGCCATCCGGTAGCCCTCCACCTTGCGTCGCAGCCGCGCGGGGAGGTGCTCCCGGCCGACCAGCTCGAGGAAGGTCCGCCTGATGTCGGCGTTGGACACCACGACGGGCGCGCGCAGCTCCTCGTCGTCGGTGAGCCGGACGCCCACGGCCCGCCCGTGCTCGAGCAGGATCCGCTCGACGCGCGCCTTGGTGCGCACCGCTCCGCCGTGGGCGACGATCACCTCGGTGAGCCGTGCGGCGATGACCTGACCGCCGCCCTTCGGGTAGTAGGCGCCGGCCTTGAGGTAGTGGTCGAGGAACCCGGCGTGCAGGGCGACCGGCGCCTTGGAGGGTGGCACTCCGTAGTCGCCGCTCTCACCGGCGATCACGGCGCGTGCCTCCGGGGTCAGGCCGCAGGCGTCGAACAGCCGGGCGAGCGGCCGCAGCCCCCACCAGACGGTGGATCTGAGGCTCCGCAACCGGACCAGCCCTTGCCGCAGGCTGGCCGGTCGCTCGGCTCGGACCTCCTCGGCGATGGCGCGCAGCGTCCGGATGCACCGGCGCAGGCCGTCCTCCTGGTCGGGGAAGGTCTCGACGAGCCGGTCCTCGTAGGCCTGCCATCCTCTCGGCACCCGGAAGCTCACCGTCGGGAGGGTGATCGTCGAGAACCCGTCGGGGTCGAGCTCCGCGAACGTGACGCGGTCCTCGAGCCCGAGGCCGCGCAGCAGCCGGTCGACGGTGCCGCCCGCCCAGCCCCGCACCGACGACGATCGCGTCGTAGGACGCCGCGGTGCCGGTCCGCTGAGCACTCATGCAACGACCGTACCGAAGCCGGGGACCGGGAGGGGCTAGCGCAAGCCCGTGCTCCGGTCGAGCGCGAGCTGGATGAGCCGGTCCACGAGCGCGGCGTAGTCCAGGCCGCTGGCCGCCCACATCCGCGGGAACATCGACAGCGGCGTGAAGCCCGGCATCGTGTTGATCTCGTTGATCACCACACGTCCGTCGGGCAGGACGAAGAAGTCCACCCGCGCCAGGCCCTCGCACGACAGCGCCTCGAACGCCTCCACGGAGAGGGCCTGCACCCGCTCGACCACGTCGTCCGGGAGGTCCGCGGGCACGTCGAGCTCGGTGTGCTCCTCGGGCAGGTACTTCGCCTCGAAGTCGTAGAAGTCGTGGCTCGGGTCGATCCGGATCTCCGCGACCACGCTCGCCTGGGGCGGCGCGCCGTGAAGTCCCTCGAGCACACCGCACTCCACCTCGCGTCCGCCCTCGGCGGCGGCCTCCACGAGCACCTTCGGGTCGTGCACGCGCGCCGCCTCGACGGCCTCGTCGAGCTCGGCGCGGTCGCTGACCTTGCTGATCCCGATGCTGGAGCCGCCTCGGCAGGGCTTGACGAAGACGGGGTAGCCCAGCGCGTCGACCGCCTCACGGCACGCGGCCGGGTCGTTCTCCCACTGCCGCGGCGTGATCACGGTGTACGGCAGCACCGGCAGCCCCTGGGCCTGGAACACCACCTTCATGAAGTGCTTGTCCATGCCCACCGCCGAGGCGAGGACGCCCGCTCCGACGTACCGCACCCCGGCCATCTCCAGCAGGCCCTGGATCGTGCCGTCCTCGCCCCACGGTCCGTGCAGCAGCGGGAAGACCACGTCCACCTCGCCGAGGGTCTCCGGCACCGAGGCGGGGTCCTGTACGACGAGCCGGCTGCCGCCGTCACTGCTCGCGAGCGCCACCGTCGGACGGGACCCGTCCACGGACGGGAGCCGCTGGGGCGAGGTGATGGCGAGCCGCTCGGGATCCCCGCTGTCGAGCACCCACCGGCCCTCGGGGGTGATCCCGACCGGGACCACCTCGTAGCGCGCAGGGTCGATGGCCTTGAGCACGCTGCCGGCAGTGGCACAGGAGATGGCGTGCTCGTTGGAGCGGCCGCCGAAGACGAGGGCGACGCGAGGACGGCGGGGGGAGGTCTCCATAGCGAGACGACCCTACAAGGGCCGACGGTCGACGTGGCCCGCCGCGCCCTAGTGTGGAGCCATGTCAGCTGAGCCCTACGACGCCCGAACCCTGCGCCCGGCGACCTCGGTCGTGACCTCCGGCCGTCCCGCGCACGCGCCCGACAACCCCCTGAACGAGCCGATCACGATGGCCTCGACCTACGTCGCCGGCGGCGACGTGGAGTACGGCCGCTACGGCAACCCCACCTGGTCGGCGTTCGAGGACGCGCTGGGAACCCTCGAGGGCGGCCGGGCGCTCGCCTTCTCCTCGGGGCTGGCCGCGGTCGCCACCGTCCTGGACCTGGTGGGCCACGAGCAGAAGGTGGTCGCCCCGCGTCACGCCTACAACGGCAGCATCCTGCAGATGGCCGACCTCGAGGCCCGCGGCCGGATCTCGGCCGCGCTGGTCGACATCTCCGACACGGCAGCGGTGCGCGCGGCGTGCGAGGACGCGTCCCTGGTCTGGATCGAGTCGCCGACGAACCCCGCGCTCGAGGTCGCCGACATCGCCGCGATCACCGAGGCGGCCCACGACGCGGGCGCCTACGTCGTCGTCGACAACACCTTCGCCACTCCCCTGCTCCAGCAGCCGCTGTCCCTGGGCGCCGACATCGTGGTGCACTCCGCGACGAAGTTCCTCGCCGGGCACAGCGACGTGCTGCTCGGCGCGCTGGTGACCGGTGACGACGGGCTCTTCGACGTGCTCAAGAAGCGCCGGGACATGACCGGCTCGGTGCCCGGAACCTTCGAGACCTGGCTGGCGCTGCGCGGCATGCGCACCCTGCACGTGCGGCTGGACCGGGCGCAGGCCAACGCCCAGGAGCTGGTCCGCCGGCTCGGCGAGCACCCCGCCGTGGCCGAGGTCAGGTACCCCGGTTTCGGGGCCATCGTCTCGATCGTGCTCGCTCAGGGCGCGCTGGCCGCCGACCTGCTCACGCACAAGACCAGGCTCTGGGTGCACGCCACGAGCCTCGGCGGTGTCGAGTCGACGTTCGAGCGGCGGCGCCGTTGGAAGGTCGAGCCGGCGACGATCCCCGAGGGGCTGGTCCGGATGTCGGTGGGCATCGAGGACGTCGACGACCTGTGGGACGACCTCGCGCAGGCACTGGACCAGGTCACCGGCGAGGCACCGGCCACCTGATGGGCCGAGCCGGTCCGGTCAGTCCCGCTCCGCCTTGGTGTCGCGGCTGATCAGGCTCCTCAGCATGTCCCCCGCGGTCATCTCTCCCTGCACGACGGCGTGCACGTGCTCGACGATCGGCGCGTACACCTCCGCCCGCTGGGTCAGCGCCAGCAGGGACGAGCACGACTTCACGCCCTCGGCGACCTGCCGGGTCGACGCGGTGACCTCGGCCGTGGTCAGGCCCTGGCCCAGCTTCTCGCCGAAGGTCCGGTTGCGCGACAGCGGCGACGAGCAGGTGGCCACCAGGTCGCCGAGACCGGCCAGCCCCATCAGGGTCATCGGGTCGGCTCCCAGGGCGGTGGCCAGCCGTGCGGTCTCAGCCAGCCCGCGGGTGATCACCGAGGCGGTCGTGTTGTCGCCGAAGCCGAGGCCCACGGCCATGCCGACGCTCAGCGCGATCACGTTCTTGTAGGCGCCACCCAGCTCGCAGCCGACCACGTCGATGCTCGAGTACGGACGGAACGCCGGTGAGTGGCACACGTCGCGCAGCCGCAGGGCAACGTCCTCGTCGGCGCAGGCGACGACCGCGGCCGCGGGCTCACGCCGGGCGATCTCATGAGAGAGGTTCGGGCCGCTGACCACCGCGATCCGGTCGGGACCTGCGCCGGTCACCTCGTGGACCACCTCGCTCATCCGCTTCAGGCTGCCCAGCTCGACGCCCTTCATCAGCGACACCAGCACCGCGTGCGCGGGAAGCAGGTCGACCCAGCTCTCGAGGTTCTCGCGCAGCTTCTGCGACGGCACCACCAGGAACACGAACTCCGCCCCCGACAGCGCCTCGGCCGGGTCGTGGGTGGCCTTGATCGACGCCGGCAGCTCGATGCCCGGCAGGTAGTCGGTGTTCTCGCGGCGCTCGTTCATCGCGTCGCACACCTCCTGACGCCGGCCCCAGATCGTCACGTCGTTACCCGCGTCGGCGAGCACGATCGAGAACGCGGTGCCCCAGGATCCGGCACCCATCACCGCAACCCTGCTCATCCCTGCTCACCGTCCTTGCGCTGCACGACAGGTCGCGGGCGGCGACGCCTCGAACCGGCGTTGGGGTTGCCGATCTCCCGGACTCCCTCGGCCCGCGGGTCGAACCGCGTTGCAGGAGGCTGCTCCTGGCGAATGTCGGCGAGCAGCGCCGTGATGGCGTCCATGATCCGGTTGGTCGCCTCGCGCAGCACCGCCGGTGTCAGCGGCTGGTCCCGCAGGTCGTCGAGGTCGACCGGGTCGCCGGCCTTCATCGAGATGGTCTTGCGCGGCAACAGCCTCGGGTTCTTGGCGTACGGCGCCAGGATGTGGTTCGCGCCCCACTGCGCCATCGGGATCACCGGCGTCCCCGTGGCCAGTGCGATGCGAGCCGCGCCCGTCTTGCCGGTCATCGGCCACAGCCCGGGGTCCCGGGAGATCGTGCCCTCGGGGTAGACGACCACGCACTCGCCGCCGTTCACCGCGTCCACCGCGGCGGTGAAGGCACGGGAGGCGTCGGTGGTCATCCGGAACACCGGGATCTGGCCTGCGCTGCGGACGATGGTGCCGACGACGGGCACCTTGAAGACGCCGGCCTTGGCGAGATACCGAGGCAGCCGGCCGTTGTCGTACACGAAGTGCGCGCACGTGAGCGGGTCGAGGTGCGAGATGTGGTTCACCACGAGCACGCAGCCCCCCTCGGCCGGGATCTTCTCCCCGTCGATCCACCGGCGCTTGGTGAACAGCAGCAGCAGCGGCTTGACGATGGCGACTGCCGTGGCGAACGCCCATCCGCGTTTCTGTCTCAGCTGACGCGGCTTCGCCACGGCCACCTCTTCTCTCTCCGGCTCGATGCTCGACCGAGCGTACTGCCCGATCCCCGATGCCGCATGCCGACGCGGGCGGCCGGGCTGGCAGGATCGAACCCGATGTCCACCTCGACCTCCGCGCGCTTCGTGGCGCTGATCCCCGTGAAGCCGACGGCGACCGCGAAGTCCCGGTTGGCAGCCGTCGGCGACGCCGCGCGCCGGTCACTCGTTGCCGCCTTCGTCGCCGACACCGTGTCCGCGGCCGCGTCGTCACCGTTGGTCGAGGCCGTGCTCGTGATCACCGACGACCACGTGCTCGCCGTCGAGCTGGCCTCGCTCGGGGCCTCGGTCATCCCGGACGCGACCACCGAGGATCTCAACGAGTCGCTGGTGCAGGCTGCCGCGGAGGCACGCCGGCGCTGGCCGGCACTACGGCCCGTCGCGCTCTGCGCGGACCTGCCGGCGATGCGGACCGAGGAGCTCACGGGTGCGCTGGCCGTCGCCGCCGAGCACGACACGGCGTTCGTCGCGGACAGCGACGGCAGCGGTACGACGCTCCTCGCCGCGCGTGATCTCGACTCGTTCGTGCCCCGCTTCGGCGCCGGCTCGCGCGAGGCGCACCTCCTGGAGGGAGCCCACGAGGTCGTCGAGATCGACGTACCCACTCTGCGTCGGGACGTCGACACCCCGGCGGACCTGGCCGCAGCCTTGCGACTCGGTGTCGGCGCACGCACCATCGAGGCCACCCGCGGCCTTAGGCTCTGAGCATGCAGGCCACCGTCTCCTCCTTCGACAACCAGACCGGGTCCGGCGCCGTGCTGCTCGACGACGGAGTGGAGCTGCCGTTCGGCCCGGAGGCCTTGGCCGGCAGCGGGCTGCGCCTGCTGCGTCCCGGTCAGCGCGTCCGGCTCGACACCGCCGGCGGGGGCGCTGAGCTGAGCATCCTGCGTCTGCAGATCCTCACGCTCACCTGACCGCCGAACCGGCTCCATCACGCGGCCCACGCCAGGCGACCCGGCGAGGTGCAGCCGCGGTTCATGCAACGAGAAGCGCCACGTCCCTCGAACCGGTGGAGGGACGTGGCGCTTCTTCGTGGGATACCGAACAGCTCGGTCGTGGCTCAGGCCTTCTTGGCGGGAGCCTTCTTGGCCGTCGACTTGGTGGCGGTCTTCTTGGCGGGCGCCTTCTTGGCCGTCGTCGTCTTCTTGGCCGGTGCCTTCGCGGCGGGAGCCTTCTTCGCCGTCGACTTCGTCGCGGTCTTCTTGGCGGCGGTCGACTTCGTGGCGGTCTTCTTGGCCGGTGCCGCCTTGGTCGTGGTCTTCTTGGCTGCCGTCGACTTGGTGGCAGCAGCCGTCTTGGTCGCCGTCTTCTTCGCCGGCGCAGCCTTGGTGGCGGTCTTCTTCGCGGGGGCTGCCTTCTTGGCCGAACCGGCGGCTGCCCTGGCAGTTCCGGTGGCGGCCGAGATCGTGAGCTTGGGCAGCTTCTTCGCCCCGGAGACCACAGCCTTCAGGTCGGCGCCGGGGTTGAACTTCGGCACCGCCGTCTTCTTGGCCTTGATCCGCTCACCGGTGCGCGGGTTGCGCACCCAGCGGGCGTCGCGCACCCGCTTCTCGAACGAGCCGAAACCGGTGATGGCGACTTTCTCGCCCTTGGCTACCTCGCGAGTGATGGTGTCCAGCACGGACTCCAGGGCGTGCGCCGCCTGCTTGCGGTTGCCCTCGAAACGAGTCGCGAGAGTGTCAATCAGCTGACTCTTGTTCACCGTCTTCCCTTCCGTGAACCTTGAGGCCGAGCCCGTGCTCGACTTTTCCCTTTGCACGCTAGGGAAAAGTCAGCGTTGCCACAATCACCAAAGGGCACTAGACGCACGTAAATTTTTGGCGCGACCGGTTTCGCCGACCACCGAATGACATGAAATGCGTCGACCGGAGCCGGTCGATAACGTCAGTTTCGCCTTACGCATAACGGAATTGTCCTCGAGCGAAAACGGCGACGGGAGCCCCTCCGCAGCAGGTCTGCGGTGAGGCTCCCGTCGGTGCGAACCGGGAGACGCGGTCAGAGCGTCGCAGGCTTCCAGGACGGCCGCTTCGCCTCGTAGGCAGCGATGTCGTCCGCGTGCGACAGGGTGATGCCGATGTCGTCGAGACCCTCGAGCAGACGCCAGCGTGTGTAGTCGTCGATCTGGAACGGCGCGACGAGGTCGCCGGCACGCACCTCGCGGGCCTCCAGGTCCACGGTCACCTCGGTCGCCGGGTCGGCCTCGGACATCTCCCAGAGCTTCTCGATCACGTCTTGCTCGACCTGCGCCGCGAGCAGACCTGCCTTCCCGGAGTTGCCGCGGAAGATGTCGGCGAAGCGCGAGGACAGCACGACCTTGAACCCGTAGTCCATCAGGGCCCAGACGGCGTGCTCCCGCGAGGAGCCTGTGCCGAAGTCAGGCCCGGCGACGAGCACCGACACCCCGGCGTACTCGGGGCGGTTGAGGATGAACGCTGGGTCGTTGCGCCAGGCTCCGAAGAGTCCGTCCTCGAAGCCCGTGCGCGTCACGCGCTTGAGGTAGACCGCAGGGATGATCTGGTCGGTGTCGACGTTGCTGCGACGCAGCGGGAGGGCGGTCCCGGTGTGGGTGGTGATCTTCTCCATCGTCTCTCTTCCTTGCGGTCTCAGGCCTGCGCGGCCTGGGCGACGGGCGGCAGGTCGGCGGGCGAGGACAGCCGCCCGGTGACGGCGGTCGCGGCCGCGACCAGGGGGGACACCAGGTGCGTGCGTCCGCCCTTGCCCTGCCGTCCCTCGAAGTTGCGGTTGGACGTGGATGCGCTGCGCTCGCCGGGCTGGAGCTGGTCGGGGTTCATGCCCAGGCACATCGAGCAACCGGCGCCGCGCCACTCGGCTCCGGCCTCCTTGAAGACGACGTCGAGGCCTTCCTCCTCGGCCTGCAGCCGGACGCGCACCGATCCCGGGACGACGAGCAGGCGGGTGTGGTCGGCGACCTTGCGGCCCTTGATCACCTCGGCCGCGGCCCGAAGGTCCTCGATCCGGCCGTTGGTGCACGAGCCGACGAAGACCGTGTCGACCGCGATCTCGCGCATCGGGGTGCCCGACTCGAGACCCATGTACTCCAAGGCCTTCTGCGCAGCCACCCGGTCACCCTCGTCGGCGAAGTCGTCCGGCGACGGGACAGCGGCGCCCAGCGGGACGCCCTGCCCGGGGTTGGTGCCCCAGGTCACGAACGGCGTCATCTCCGAGGCGTCGAGGACGATCTCCTTGTCGAAGGTCGCGTCGTCGTCGGTGACCAGCGTCTTCCAGTGCGCGACGGCGGCCTCCCAGTCGGCGCCCTTCGGCGCTTCCGGTCGGCCCTCGATGTAGTCGAAGGTCGTCTGGTCGGGCGCGATCATGCCGGCCTTGGCGCCCCACTCGATGGACATGTTGCAGATCGTCATCCGCGCCTCCATCGAGAGCTCCTCGATCGCCGGACCGCGGTACTCCACGATGTAGCCCTGCCCGCCACCGGTGCCGGTGTGCGCGATGAGGGTCAGCACCAGGTCCTTGGCGGTCACACCATCGGGCAGCGACCCGTTGACGGTGACTGCCATCGTCTTGGGCTTGGCCTGCGGCAGCGTCTGGGTGGCGAGCACGTGCTCGACCTCGCTGGTGCCGATGCCGAACGCCAGCGCCCCGAACGCGCCGTGGGTGGAGGTGTGCGAGTCGCCGCAGACGATCGTCATGCCGGGCTGGGTCAGGCCGAGCTGCGGGCCGACCACGTGCACGATGCCCTGCTCGACGTCGCCGAGCGGGTGCAGGCGCACACCGAAGTCCTTGGCGTTCTTGCGCAGCGTCTCGACCTGGGTCCGCGACACCGGGTCGGCGATCGGCTTGTCGATGTTCAGGGTGGGGACGTTGTGGTCCTCGGTGGCCAGCGTCAGGTCGGGCCGGCGCACCTGGCGGCCGGCCAGTCGCAGTCCCTCGAACGCCTGCGGAGAGGTGACCTCGTGAAGGAGATGAAGGTCGATGAAGAGCAGGTCGGGTTCCCCTTCCGCACTGCGGACGACATGCTCGTCCCACACCTTCTCAGCAAGGGTCTTGCCCATTGCCTGCTCCCTTCGCGGTTTCGTCGAGTTCGTAGGCCTGACCTCGGGGCCGTCCTGGTCCGGGGTGGTTCACGTCTGAACCAGCACCCAGTCTGACTTGCATCCCAAGATGCGAGACGGCATTATCAGGATATGGACAACTCTAGCGGAGTCGGCGTCCTCGACAAAGCCGCCCTCGTACTCGCCGCCCTCGAGGCAGGACCGGCCACCCTGGCCGGCCTGGTGGCAGGCACCGGTCTGGCCCGGCCCACGGCCCACCGTCTGGCCGTGGCCCTCGAGCACCACCGGCTGGTCGCCCGCGACATGCAGGGCCGCTTCGTCCTGGGACCGCGCCTCGCCGAGCTCTCGGCAGCCGCCGGTGAGGACCGGCTGCTCGCGGCTGCCGGCCCCGTGCTGGCGCGGCTTCGCGACATCACCGGCGAGTCCGCCCAGCTGTGGCGCCGTCAGGGTGAGTACCGCATCTGCGTCGCCGCCGCCGAGCGGCCCTCCGGCCTGCGCGACACGATCCCGGTCGGGTCGCAGCTGACCATGCGCGCCGGCTCCGCCGCCCAGGTCCTGCTGGCCTGGGAGGACCCGGAGCGGATGCACCGGGGCCTGCAGAACGCCGCCTTCAGCGCCACCGCCCTGTCCGGCATCCGGCGCCGCGGCTGGGCGCAGTCCGTCGGCGAGCGGGAGCAGGGCGTGGCGTCGGTGTCGGCACCGGTGCGCTCCCCCTCCGGCAAGGTGATTGCGGCTGTGTCGGTCTCCGGTCCGCTCGAGCGCCTCTCGCGCCAGCCCGGCCGCATGCACGCCCCGGCGGTGCTGGCTGCGGCCGAGCGGCTCTCGGAGTCGCTGCGCCGCGCGGCCGAGTAGCACCGTCAGAACAGCGCGCCCTGCTCGAGGTCGAGCAGGGTCTGCTTGCGCTCCACCCCGCCGGCGTAGCCGGTCAGCGTGCCGTTGGCACCGACCACCCGGTGGCACGGGATCACGATCGGGATCGGGTTGCGGCCGTTGGCCAGTCCGACGGCGCGTGACGCGGCCGGGGTCATCCCGAGACGCCGGGCGACCTCGCCGTACGACGCCGTCTCGCCGTAGCCCACCCGGCGCAGCTCGTCCCACACCGAGCGCTGGAAGGAGGTCCCCTGCGGGTCGAGCGGGAGGTCGAACTCCTTGAGGTCGCCGGCGAAGTAGGCCTTCAGCTGCCGGACCGCCTCGACCAGCAGCGGGTGGGCGTCGTCTCGGTCACCGACCGGGCGACCGGCGGAGACGGCTGCCGCCAGGGCGGCCGACGAGCGCGGCGACGCGCCCTCGGGCACCGGCCCGTCGAACTCGATCGCGATGATCGCCGTCGGTCCGGCGATGATCCGCAGGCGCCCCACGGGGCTGTCCATCGTGGTCCACATCTGGGTCACTTCCTACTCTCGGCGGCAAGGCTCCACAGGTGCATCTGGGCGTAGCTGCGCCAAGGGCGCCAGGTCTCTCCGATGCTGCCGCGGTTCGCCGCGGCGGCTCCGAGAGCGGCCAGGCCGTCGCGCAGCCCCGTGTCTCCGACGAGCAGCACGTCGGGGTCCCCGAGGGCGCGCATCGCGATGTAGTCGGCCGTCCACGGGCCGACCCCGGGTACGGCGAGCAGCGAGCGTCGCACGTCGGCCCGGTCGGCGCTGCGGTCGAGAACCACCCGGCCCTCGGCCAGCGCCTGTGCGAGCAGCACCAGAGCCCGGCCCCGTGCCTTCGGCATCGGCAGCTCCTCCGGGTCGACGGCGGCCAGCGTGGCGACGGAGGGGAACAGCCTCCCCCGTCCGTCCGGCAGTGGTTCGCCGTACCTGTCCACCAGCAGAGCCGCCAGCGACCTGGCCGCCCTGACCGTGATCTGCTGGCCGAGCACCGCCCGGACCGCGAGTTCGCCGCCGTCGACATGACCGGGCACCCGGAGCCCCGGTCGCCGGCGCACCAGCGGAGCCAGCATCGGGTCGCCGCCGAGGTGGTCGTCGACCGCTTCGGCGTCGCAGTCGGCGTCGAGGAGGCGCCGGCAGCGTTCCACCGCGGCCGACAGGTCACGCAGGTCGCTGAGACCGAGCCGGCAGCGGACCATCCCGTCGTCGTCTGTGCTGTCCAGGGACAGCAGCGCAGTGCCCGTGCCGAACGGCAGCCGCAGCGTGCGGGAGTACCACCCCGGCCCGGCCTCCTCGACACCCGGGACGGCCCGGGCGGCGAGGAAGTCGAGCAGCTCGGAGGCCGCGAAGGGCCGGCGCACCGCCAGCCTCAGCTCCACGTGGCCCTGCTGCCCGGCCGCCGCCACCGGGGCCGAGGGGCCTGCGGCAGCGCGCAGCTGGGTGGGCGTCGCGGCGTAGACCGCCCGGACCGTCTCGTTGAACTGCCGGATGCTGGCGAAGCCGGCTGCGAACGCGACGTCGGCGAAAGCCAGCGGCGTTGTCTCGATGAGGATCCGTGCGGTCTGCGCCCGACGCGCCCGCGACAGGGCGAGCGGCCCGGCGCCCAGCTCACGGGTGAGCAGCCGGGCCAGGTGGCGTGAGGTGTAGCCGACTCGAGAGGCGAGCCCCTCGACCCCGTCGCGCTCGACGACGCCGTCGGCGATCAACCGCATCGCCCGTCCTGCCGTGTCAGCGGCGACGTCCCACTCCGGCGAGCCGGGGCTCGCGTCGGGTCGACACCGTTTGCACGCCCGGAAACCGGCCTGCTGGGCGGCCGCGGCCGTCCGGTAGAAGACAACGTTGCGCCGCTGCGGGGTGATCGCGGGGCACGACGGCCGGCAGTAGATGCCGGTGGAGCGCACCGCGGTGAAGAACACACCGTCGAACCTGCGGTCACGGCTCTTCACCGCCCGGTAGCAGGACTCCACGTCGTCGATCAGCACACGCCCATCCTCGCGCGCCGCAAGCAGTGGTGCTAGCGGGAATCAGACATCACCGTGGCAGAGCCCCGCCGTCGTCAGCCCACCGCAGCAGCTGCTTGAGCGGGACACCGCCGTCACCGCGCACGGAAGCCGACCTCGTCGACTGCGCCACCCTCGTCCAGGACCTGTCGCCGGCAGGCGGGGCCGTCCACCCCAGCTCGTCCTCGAGCCAGATCTCCTCCGGTAGCAGGTCGACCGTCTGCATGGTGCTCACCTGTCTCTCCTTTCCTCCCCCGGTCGATCTGAAGTATTTACAATACGCTATATGTAGCGTTTTTAAAGTGGGCGGCAACCGATGACCGCGACAACGTCGAAGGGCCGGTAACCGCTGCCGTCTCCCCCTCCTGCGCAACGCTCGCGGCTCCGCTCTCACCTGGGGTCCTCCGACTCTTTTCGCTCATCTCAACCGGGATGAGACTGGAGATGCCCGATGAGGAGAGGAGTGGATGAACATGTCACAGACAACCTCCAAGGCAAGCCCGACGATCCCGGAACAGGCCTCGCGGGCTGCACGACCGAGAGACACCGAGCCCACGCTGTGGACCGGCTGGATCGTGTTCGGAAGCATGATGATGGTCATGCTCGGCGCGTTCCACATGATCCAGGGCGCTGTCGCGCTGTTCGAGAGCGAGTACTTCCTCGTTGGCCCGAACGGCCTGTGTCAAGGGCCAGTAGGAACCGCCCAGTGGCGGTCATGAGGCCTGCCCGCTGACGGTCACGAGAGT
>NZ_BAAGUV010000045.1:0-5185 GCF_054781215.1 Nocardioides pakistanensis
GCCGATCTGAAAGGCATCTGTTGCGTTCACACCCCGGCGAGCCGCACACCTACCTGCGAATCCGGGGCTGACCCGCGGGCAACGCGACTTCACCAGCGTGATGGCGCTGCAAGCCCAGCGCTACGACGTCTACGTCACCACAGCCCATGCCGAACAGGCCGCCCGGTACACCGACCGGCGTTGACGCGGGTGCGGCCGGAGTCGGCTGGCCGACACCTCAGCAATGGCCTAGACCGCAGCAGATGGGCAGCAGAGCACGGCGTGGCGGCATCCGGTGTCGGGTATCCCGACACGGACCGCAGCGCAGCCGTGTCGACGGCGTCAATGCCGATCACAGAAGGCAGATCCGCATGAGGAACCGACCCCCGTGTACCTCTGCCAGTGACGCGCGGACGCACGCCTACGCGGAGAGTCAATGCGGCGGCGGCTGCTACGCGTGGTCCGGCGGTCAACGCCGGGGTGGGTGGCCGCAACAGTGCCGCCGCGGACCGCCCGATCGAAATGCCTGCCGCCGGCCCCCGCCGGCCTCCGCCGCCGACGATGACCAGCCTCACCTTCAACGCACTTTCAACGATCAGGAGCAGGGCATGAGCGTGATGCGATTCGACCCCTTCGGTGACCCGTTCCGACAGCTGGACCGGCTCACCAGTCAGCTGATGTCTGGTCGGCGTACCCCCATGGGCATGCCGATGGACGTGTGGCAGTCCGAGGACGGGTACCACGTGGCGTTGGACCTGCCCGGTGTCGACCCGGACAGTGTCGAGATCACCGCTGAGGAAAGCGTGCTGACCATCCGCGCGGAACGTGGGCCGGAGTACGAGCAGGGTCAGAACGTGCTGGTCGCCGAGCGCCCACAGGGCAGCTTTACCCGGCAAGTTCAGGTCGGGCAGGCGCTGGACCTGGAGAACGTGCAGGCGCAGTACAGCAACGGGGTGCTGCACCTGGTCATCCCACTGGCACAGGCCGCGCAGCCGCGCCGCATCCAGGTGCAATCCGGCGACGCCGGGGGCGGAAACGTCACCGCATCCCAAACCGACCCGGCGGACACCCCGCCGTCCACCAGTTGAGCAACGCGCCGAATACGGCATCAAGTACGGGGAACCACACCGGGCACGTGCAGTGAGCCATGGGCGGCCAGCTCGCCCCGGCCGAGAAGAGAAGTAGAACCCCGCGATGCCGTCTCGGGCGGCGAATGGAGGCACCATGTCCAGTCAGTCTTTCGGATTCGGCTCGTCGTTCGACGATCTGATCAACCGGTTCTTCGGGGGCAGCGACCCGTTCCCATCTCTGGGGGGTGCGCAGGGGGCACCGCCGCCGGTACAGCGTGTGGACCTGTCGAAGGTGCTCTCCGACTCCGCGCGCGAACTGATCAACTCGGCCGCTCGTCAGGCCGCGGCCTGGGGCAGCTCCGAGGTCGATGCCGAGCACCTGCTGTGGGCCACCACGCAAGAGGACACCACCCGCGCGCTGTTGGAGCAGGCCGGAGTCGATGTCGACAGGCTGACAAACCAGCTCGAGCAACTGCTGGCCGGTGACGGGGCAGGCGGCGAGCCGGAGTCGGTGGCGCTGATGCCGGCCGCCAAGCGCGCCCTGCAGGACGCCTACCGCCAAGCACGGCAGTCAGGTTCCGCGACGATCAACCCCGATCACGTCTTGATGGGGATCGCGGCGAACCCCGAGTCGGTGGCCGGCCGTCTGCTCTCCCGAGCGCTGCCCGACACCGCGCCGCTGCGCCCCGGGCGCGACGGTGAGGCAGAGGCCGGCGGCGATGGGCAGGCCGGAGGCCGCGGCAGCTCGACCACCCCAACCCTCGACGAGTACGGCCGCGATCTCACCCAGGAGGCCCGCGAGGGGAGACTCGACCCGGTGGTGGGTCGGGAGAACGAGATCGAGCAGACCGTAGAGGTGCTGTCGCGGCGAACCAAGAACAACCCAGTCCTGATCGGCGACCCGGGCGTGGGGAAGACCGCGATCGTGGAGGGGCTGGCCCAGCGCATCGTGAACAACGACGTGCCCGACACGCTCGCCGACCGCCGGGTGATCAGCCTGGACCTGTCCGGGATGGTGGCGGGCAGCAAGTACCGCGGCGAGTTCGAGGAGCGGCTCAAAGGCGTCATCGACGAGGTCACCGCCGCCGAGCGTGAGGTCATCGTGTTCATCGACGAGCTGCACACCGTCGTCGGGGCCGGCGGCGCGGAGGGGTCGATGGACGCCGGAAACATGCTCAAGCCGGCCCTGGCCCGCGGGCAGCTGCAGGTCGTTGGCGCGACCACCATCGACGAGTACCGCAAGCACATCGAGAAGGACCCCGCCCTCGAGCGGCGGTTCCAGCCCATCTTGGTGCCCGAGCCATCGGTGGACGACACCATCGAGATCCTCCGCGGACTTCGCGACCGGTACGAAGCGCACCACCAGGTGCGGATTACCGACGAGGCAACCGTCGCCGCCGCCGAGCTGTCCGACCGCTACCTGACCAACCGCTTCCTGCCGGACAAGGCGATCGACCTCATCGACCAGGCCAGCGCACGGGTCCGGCTGCGGGCGCACATCGCCCCGCGCGACACCCGCGAGCTCGCCGAACGGGTCAGCGCCCTGGAGCGGGAGAAGGACACCGCGGTGGCCGGCGAACGCTACGACCGGGCCGCCGAACTGAAGGCTGAGCTGGACACCGCTCGTGCCCGACTGGAGGAGGCCCAGGGGGCACGAGGCCCCGTGCCGGAGGTCACCGCCGACGACATCGCCGAGGTCGTGTCCAGAACCACCGGTATCCCGGTGGCGCAGCTGACCGAGGAGGAACGCGACCGGTTGCTGCGGCTCGAGCACGCCCTCCACGAGCGAGTCGTCGGTCAGGAGGAAGCCGTCCAGGCGGTCGCCAAGGCAGTACGCCGCGCCCGCGCCGGCATGGCCGACCCGAATCGTCCGGTGGGGTCGTTCCTGTTCCTCGGCCCGACCGGGGTGGGCAAGACCGAGCTCGCCCGCACGCTGGCCGCGGCGCTGTTCGGCGACGAGGACCGGATGGTCCGCTTCGACATGAGCGAGTTCCAGGAGCGTCACACCGTCTCCCGTCTCATCGGGGCGCCGCCCGGCTACGTGGGCTACGAGGAAGCCGGTCAACTCACCGAGGCGGTCCGCCGCACCCCGTACACGGTGGTGCTGCTCGACGAGATCGAGAAGGCGCACCCCGACGTGTTCAACACGCTCCTGCAGCTGCTCGACGCCGGCCGGCTCACCGACGCCCAGGGACGCACCGTGGACTTCTCCAACGCCGTCATCATCATGACCAGCAACATGGGCGCCGACCGGATCCTCAACGCGACCCGGGCCGGCCAGTCGATGGAGGAGCTACGTGAGCCGCTGATGCAGCTGCTCGGCCAGTCGTTCAGGCCGGAGTTCCTCAACCGCATCGACGAGATCATCATCTTCCGGGGCCTGGAGATGACCCAGCTGCGCCACATCACCGAGTTGCTTCTCGAGCAGAGCCGGCGCCGCCTTCGCGCCCAAGGCATCACCCTGGAGGTCGACGACAAGGCGATGGACTGGCTCGCCGAGCGAGGCTTCCAGCCGGAGTTCGGCGCCCGGCCGCTGCGCCGGACCATCCAGCGCGAGATCGACGACGAGCTCTCGACGCTGCTGCTCAGCGGCGAGCTGTCCGCCTCCGACACCGTCACCGTCACCGTCGAGGACGACCGGCTCACGTTCACCACCCACACCAGCGGTGAGACCGGTGACCAGAACCCGGCCAGCGACGGTGACGCCGCAGACCACCAGCCGACCGACGAGAGCGCCGAACCCAGCGGCGGGACGGCGCAGTGACCTCCGGCGCGCTGCCCCGAGCGCGGGCTTGGCGGGTGGCGTGCGCACGCCATCCGCCGCCACGTCCGGACCCCAACCCGTTCGCCGCGATCCCGCCGCTACAGCCGCGCGTATCCGATGATGAGTGCCGTGGACGGTGACGAGCAGCCGCGGGTGGTGCTCGGAGTGGTCGCCGCCCCCGGGGTAGCCAGCGGACTGGCGGCGAGCATGGTCCACGACCTCGGTGAGGATCTGACCGCCCGCTTCCCTGGAGTCCGATGGCAGGTCGAGGAGGTCGTCGACGGTCTCGTGGAGCCGCCGGCCGAGGACGTGGAGATCGTGGCGGCTGCCCGCAGGCTGCTGCTGGACCACGGGTGGGACCTGGTCGTGTGCCTCACCGATCTACCGCTACGGGTGGGCAAGCGCCCCGTGGTGGCCCACGCCAGCCCGGTACAAGGAGTCGGCCTGCTCAGCGTTCCCGCCCTGGGCGCTGTGACCACTCGCCGCCGCCTCACAACTGCCGTCCTGAGACTCGTCGACGGGCTGCTGGGCGACCCCGACTGCAACGACGACGACACCGAGGCCCACCGTCGCCGGACTCGCCGGCTGCTTGCCCTGGGCACCGACGTGGCGCCCGAACGAGACACCTTCACCTTCACCGCTCGCGTGCTGTCCGGCAACCTGAACCTGCTTGCCGGGATGATCTGGGCCAATCGACCCTGGCAGCTGGCCGCGCGTCTCAGCCGCGCCCTGACCGCGGCCGTTGCGGCCGGGGTCTTCGCTCTCGTGACTCCAGACATCTGGCACCTGGCCGACGTCTACGGCGGTTGGCGGTTGACCGCGGTGTCGCTGGGCGTCACGGTGGCGATGGCCGCCACAGTGATCCTCGGCGCGGACCTTTGGGAGCGCAGTAGCCACCCGCGAATGCGGAACCAGGTCGTGCTGTTCAACCTGGCTACCACCGGGACGGTGCTGATCGGTGTCCTGGCGTTCTACGCCCTGGTCTTTCTTCTAGCGTTGTCCGCCGCGTTGCTGCTGGTCGTCCCGGATCTGCTCGCTGAGACCCTCGGGCACAGCACGAGCCTGAGTGACCACGTCGAGATCGCTTGGTTCACCGCTTCCCTCGCCACCGCCGGCGGCGCACTCGGCGCCGGCCTGGAGAGCGACGAGGCGGTCCGACAGGCCGCCTACACCCACCGAACCAACCCGATCACCGAGAACGGGGCCGCATAGGCATCGCGTCGGTGAAGTGACACGTCGACGGGGCGCTGCAGCGCCCTCTGTTCCAGTGCACTGGGCGGCTTGACGGATACGGACCTCGTCGTTCCGAGCAATGATCAGAACCTGTGGATGGCCCTCGGCGGGGTGACGTGAAGCGGGCGCACCTCCCGAG
>NZ_BAAGUV010000046.1:0-1221 GCF_054781215.1 Nocardioides pakistanensis
GGTCGATGATGTTGGTGGTTTCCATGATGAGTCCTTTCGAGGGCGCACCACCGTGGTGCGCCGGATTACGGTGTGCGCACGGCTCATGCCAAGGCGGCCGTGTGGAAGGGCCGGACCGTGCTGCTGAGCTTCGCGGGACTCGCGGAGTTGATCTCTCGACGCCTTGAATCTGTCCGATTGCTTCGGGCGGAAACGCGGGTCGCTCACAAGCTCAGTTCTACAGTTTAGAAGATGTCTTCGAGAAACGCTAGTGTGGTTCGAAGATTCCTCCGCCATGACATCCCAGTGGCACGCGGAATCCCCGAGATCCGCATTGATCGGCGACCCGCGCCGTGAGGAGTTCCCATGCCACAACCCACCACGCTGCTCGTCTTCGCGCATCGAGATGAGGCCTCGGCGTTCGCCGACGTGCCGCACCTCGTGACCGGCGTGGGAAAGGTGAACGCCGCGGTGTCGCTCGCGACCACGCTCGCCGCGGACGGGATCGACCAGGTGGTGGTGCTCGGCACGGCGGGGGTCGTGAGCGACGGGCCCGAGCGACCGAGCCTCGAGGACGTCTACCAGATCACGGGCGTGGTGCAGCACGACTTCTCGCTGCCCTCGCCGGAGCTGCGTCCGGCGGGCCCCGCGATCCTGCCCCCCGAGCGCACAGCCGTGATCGCGACCGGGGACGTCTTCGTGCAGAACGACGCGCAGCGCGCCCGTATCGCGGGTCTCGGCGCCTCGCTCGTCGATATGGAGGCGTACGCCTACGCGAGCGTGTGCGAGCGTCTCGGGGTGCCCCTGCAGCTGTTCAAGGTGCCGTCCGACTTCGCCGACAGCGCGACCACCGATGAGGAATGGGACACGATCGTCTTCCGCAAGAGCGAGCAGCTGCGGGAGTTCTGGGACGGGCTCGCCTGACACGACACATGACGAAGGCCCCGGATCCGTTGATTTCTCAAGGATCTCGGGGCCTTCGCTCTGGCGGTGACGGTGGGATTTGAACCCACGGTGCGGGGTTACCGCACACGACTTTTCGAGAGTCGCACCTTCGGCCGCTCGGACACGTCACCGCGAAAAAGAATACGGCATCCGGTTGCGCAACGCGAATCGAGGCGGGAACATCGGGCGTGTCCGATGGCAGCGCTGCAGATCTCAGCGGCGGCGGGTCCCAGCCAGGGGTGATCCGGGCCTCGACCCGGCCCCCGAACCGGGAACGGCCCCCGACTCCGACGGTCC
>NZ_BAAGUV010000047.1:0-52153 GCF_054781215.1 Nocardioides pakistanensis
CTGCTCAGAAGGGCTCTCTCGTTCTACGCCACGCTCATCTCGGCCACACGCCCCGGTGGATCAGGGGTCAGACCGCGCCGAGGGGGCATGCCATGGGGACGACGATCACGCTGTTCGGCGTCCTGGTGTTGATCGGGTTCCTCGGCGTCATGGTCTTCGTGCTCGCGAACGGGTCGCAGAGCCGTGCCCTGAGTCGACGCGAGCGCGAGGAGCTGATCGGGCTGCGCGCACTCGTCGACGACCTCAAGGACACTGCGTGGGACCACCGCGAGCTCGACTCGGCGCTCTCGGTGATCATGATCGACAAGATCCGCGAGCACGAGCGCCGCAACCGCGAGCTCGGCTCCTGACCAACAAGGAAGACCCCCGGTGAAGAAGGTGAACAAGGCCCTGGCCGGCGTGGGTGCGGTCGCGGCCGTCGGCCTGCTCGTGCTGCTCGTCGCCCGCCCGTCCTCGATCTCGACCGGGCCCGACCAGGTCGCCCTGCACTACTAGGGTGGAGCGTTCTCCTCGAAGAAGTTCAGCGACTGCATCGCCCCGTCCAACCGCGAGTTCGACGGCCCCGGCGACCTGCACTTCGCCTACCCCGCCTCGCAGACCAACTTCGTCTTCGACGCCGACGGCGGCGACTCCGCGCCGATCACGTTCGTGACCAAGGACGGCATCGAGATGACCGTCGAGGGCGTCACCAACTTCCTGCTCAACACCTCCTGCGAGCCGATCGAGATCGGCGGCAACAGGTACGCCGGCGGCGCGCTCCAGCGGTTCCACGAGCTGATCGGCAATCGCTACAACGCCTACATGACGCCCGACGGCGGCCGCTCCAACGGCTGGCGGCAGATGCTCAACGTCTACATCTTCCGGCCCCTCGACACCGCCACCGACCGCGCCGGGCAGAAGTACACCTACGCCGAGCTCTACACCGATCCGAACAAGAAGGCGCAGTGGGAGCGCGACGTGCTGACCCAGCTGCCTGACCTGGTCAACCGGCAGACCGACGGGGACACCGAGTTCTTCCAGAACTTCGCAATCACCTTCCAGAAGCCCGAGCCGCCGCAGTCGATCAAGGACGAGCTGGTCAAGCAGCAGGCCGCGGTCGCCAAGGCCCGGGCCGCCGAGGCGGAGGCCGCTGCGCGGGAGGCTGCCGCGCAGGCGCAGATCGCCGTCGAGCGGGCCGAGGCGGCCAAGATCGCCGAACGTGTCCGGGTGCTCGGTCGTGACGGCTACCTCCAGCAGTACGCCATCGACCACGGCATCAACCCGTACCAGCCCTCCGGTGGCAGCCTGATCGTGGACCAGCAGAAGCGCTGAGCCTCCGGCCCGGTCGCGGTCGGCGCTGCGACTCAGCCGTCGTAGCCGACCTCGGCCCGCCACTGCGCGTCCGGGGTCGTCGCCAGCGCGTGCACCGCGTCGGCAACGCGGGCGGGGGAGAAGGGGGTGTCCGCGGCCAGCACCCCGTGCACCGTCAGCGTCGCCGCCCGGATCCCGTCGGGGGAGAGGGCCCGGTCCAGGCTGAGCACCAGGTTGCGCAGCGCCGCCTTCTGGACGCCGAGTGAGCACGCTCCCGGCGACGGGTGGTCGGCGGCCATGCTGCCGGTGGCGAGCACCCGGGAACCGGCGCGCATGAAGGGTCGCGCCGCCTGTACGACGGTCAGCAGACCGGCCGCGCCGACGCGGACGTCCTCGAGCAGCTGGTCGGGCGACAGCTGCAAGGGGTCGGCCTCGCGGAACACGCTCGGGTTGAAGTGCACGACATCGATCCGCCCCAGGTGGCCACCGAACCGGGTGACCGCGGCGGCCAGAGCATCCGAGTCCGCGATGTCCACGGCGGTCCAGCCGGCAGTCACGCCGGCCTCCTGCAGCTCGGTGCCCAGCTCCTCGAGGTGCGTCGCGGAACGCGCGATCAGGGCGACGTCGTACCCGTCGGTGCCGAACCGGCGGGCCACCGCCGCACCCACGCCAGGACCGACTCCGACGACCACGACCACCTTGGGCTCCATGCGGCTGATCCTAGAGGGAGGTTTTCGGTACGTTCGCCTGCGCAACTTCTCAAATCAGACATAATGGTCGGGATAACCGAACATGTCCGCTCTGGGAGGGGTGGACCCTTCAGTGTCTGGGAGGCCACTGATGAACCCAGCGTCGCGCAACGTACTCGCGGCTGTCGTGACGGCCGCCGTTGCCCTCGGGGTGACCGCGCCTGTCGCCGCCGCAGCGCCCAAGGACCGGTCGGGTCCCGTGGTCCAGGCCGGCAAGCCGGACAAGGTGGCCGAGAAGGCGGAGAAGGCGGAGAAGGCGGCTGAGAAGGTCGCCGAAAAGGCGGACAAGCTCGCGGAGCAGGCCGAGAAGCTGGCCGAGAAGGCAGCCAAGGCCACCGAGAAGCCGGCGAAGGCGAAGACCTCCGGCAAGACCTCGGTCGCCGCCAAGGACGCCCCGAAGGTCAAGGGCAAGGACAAGGCGACCAGCAAGAAGGCCGCCAAGCTCAAGGGCAAGGCGGACCGCCGGCTGGCCCAGCTGCAGCGCCGCCTCACCAAGGACGCGGTGAAGAAGGAGCGCTTCCTCAAGCGCCTCGTCGCCTCCAAGAAGGTGACCCGGCTGCCAGCGGCCCAGCAGGCCTCGGTCATCTCGAGCAACATCAGCGCCGACCTGTCGGAGCTCGCCGACCTCAAGGCTGCGATCGCGGCCGGAGACGACCTGCGCGCGGTCGCTGCGGACCTTCGTTCGCTCCGGCCCGAGGTCTACAACGTGATCCTCAACCAGCTGCGGCTCGCCGAGAAGCTGCGCGCCGAGCTCGGCGCGGTGGACGAGCCGGTCGCCGACCAGCCCGTCGCCGAGGAGCCCGTCGCGACCGTGACGGCCGAGGACGGCTCCACCGACGGGTCGCAGGAGACCGACGAGGACCCCGCGGACGATGACGTCGCCGACGAGCCGGCCGAGGACGCGGACGACACCGAGGACGCCGAGACGCCGGTCGTCGACGAGGGCTCGCTCGACGAGGTCGTCGCGAAGCTGCTCACCTTCAACGCCCGTACCCCGCGAGCCGAGCTGCGCGCCACCCAGCGTTCGCTCTCGCAGATCAAGGAGTCGCTGGAGGCCGACGACGCCGACGAGGCCGAGGACGCCGACGAGGCCGACGAGGCCGACGAGGCCGACGAGGCTGACGACGCGGTCGACGACGACACGCCGCTCGCCGGCACTCCGGTCATCAGCTCCTGACCGACCCCGGTCGGCCGGACTGCCGGCGAGGCCGAGGCGCACGACACCGAGCGAGGGCCGCTCTCCCCAGGGAGGACGGCCCTCGCCGTACCTGGCACCGGGTACGCCGGCACCTGGTACCCCGTACCCCGCCACCCCGCCACCCCGTGCCCCGTTCCGCCGTGCCCGTGCCCGTGCCCCGTTCCGCCGTGCCCGTGCCCCGTGCCCCGGTCTCCGGTCTCCGTGTCCGGTGCTGCGTGCCCGCCGTACAACAGCCGCCCCCGGCGCCGGCAGCTGGGCACTGACCTCACCGTAAAACGAGACTGATATACCCGTTCGGAGCCTGATAAGTTTCGACCGTGGTGAAGCCCACCCGCGGTGACATGATCGCCGGGATCAGCGTCGCTCTGGTCCTGGTCCCTCAGGCGTTGGCCTATGCCGAGATCGCCGGAGTCGACCCCGTTCACGGGTTGTACGCCGCTGTCGCGGCCCCGATCGCCGGAGCGCTGGTCGGCTCCTCGCCGTACCTCCAGACCGGTCCGGTGGCCGTCACCAGCCTGCTCACCTACGGCGCGCTGACCTCGCTGGGGGACCCGTTCACCGCTCGGTTCGCCCTGCTCGCCGGGCTCCTGGCGATCCTCGTCGGGCTGATCCGGCTGGGCATCGGACTGGTCGGCGCCGGGCCGATCGCCTACCTGATGTCCCAGCCGGTGGTGGTGAGCTTCACGTCCGCGGCCGCGATCCTGATCGCCTCCTCACAGATCCCCGGTCTGCTCGGGGTCGAGGGCGAGGGCGGCAACCCCTTCCTAAGCGCGGTGGGCGCCCTCGCCGACCCCGGCCAGTGGCGCCTGGCCGACGTCCTCCTCGGCGGGGGCGCGATCGCGGTGATGCTGCTCGGCCGTCGGGTCTCCCCGCTGTTCCCCGCAGCCCTCCTCGCCGTCGGCGCCGCGATCGCGTGGAGCTGGGTGACCGACTACGACGGCCGGACCGTCGGCGAGATCGAGATCGAGCTGGCGTTCTCCACGGACCTTCCGTGGGCCGACGTCCCGCACCTCCTGGTGCCGGCGGTGGTGATCGCGGTCGTCGGCTTCGCCGAGCCCGCCGCGATCGCCCGCAAGTACGCCGCGGAGGACCGGACCTTCTGGAACTCCAACCGCGAGTTCATCGGGCAGGGACTGGCCAACCTCGCCTCCGGCGCGGCCGGCGGCTACCCGGTCGGCGGGTCGTTCTCCCGCACCGCCCTGAACCGGCTCGGCGGCGCCCGCACCCGCTGGAGCGGGGCGATCACGGGACTGTCGGTGGCGGCGATCCTGCCCTTCGCCTCGGTCCTCGCGCCCCTGCCGACCTCCGTGCTGTCCGGCCTGGTGATCGCCGCGGTCACCTCGTTGGTGGACCTCAAGGCGCCGCGCCTGTACTGGCGGTGGTCACGGCCGCAGTTCGCCGTCGGGATCGTCACCGCGGTGGGCACCCTCGTCCTTGCGCCGCGGGTCGAGCGGGGCGTGCTGCTCGGGGTCGGCACCGCTCTCGCCGTACACCTGTGGCGCGAGCTCAAGGTCGGTGTTCCGTCCCGGCTGGACGGGGACACGCTGCACGTCTGGCCGACCGGGGTGCTCTACTTCGGTTCGGCGCCCAGCGTCGAGCGCGAGGTCAACCAGCTGCTGGCCGAGCACGAGGAGCTGGGCCGTCTCGTCGTACACCTCGACCGGCTCGGCCGGGTCGACCTGACCGGTGCCCTCATGCTCCGCGACCTGCTGCAGGAGGTCCGCTCCGGCGGGGTCGAGGTGCACGTGGTCGACGCCAAGGAGCACATCGGACGGATCCTCGCGCGGGTGCTCGGGGACGACTCGGTCGTCGAGTAGCGTCCAGCCGTTCTCACCGTTTCGCTGTCCCGGCTCGGTGACCTCTGTGACACTTGTGTCCGTATGCGACGCAGGGGGTGAGCAGATGACGGCCGAGGATCTCGAGTGGGCAGCCGGTGAGCAGACCGGCATGCGTCCCGTGCTCGGCGTGCCGTCGGGCCCCGAGCTGCAAGGCATCGTGGAGCTCGCCGCCCTCGTGTGCCGGGTCCCGCACGTGACGCTGCACCTGGACACCCCCGAGGGAGAGCTGCGGGCCGCGGCGACCGGACTGGACCTGGCCGAGTCCGGCGACGTCCGGTTCGAGGCCGGCGTCGGGCTCGCCGGCCTCGACGGCGAGACGGTCGGCCGGCTCAGTGTGTACGACGACCGGCCCCGCGAGCTCACCAGCGTCGAACGCGATGCTCTGACGACCCTTGCCGCGCGCGCCGTCGACGTCCTCGAGCTGGACCGGCGCACCCGGGAGCTGGACCGGGCGCGCACGGAGATCGAGCTGCTCCGCGAAGAGCTCGTCGACGCTCAGGACCACCTGACCCTGTTCGCCGGCCAGGTCAGCCATGATCTGCGCACACCGTTGACCGCGATCCTCGCCAACGTCGAGATGCTCGCCTCCGAGCCCGACCTCGCCGGCGACACCGACATCGAGTGGATGGTCGACGGCATCGGCCGTGCCGCGCGCCGGATGAACGCGATGATCGAGGCGATGCTGTCCTACGCCAGGGAGGGCGGCACCCCTCAGCTCGCCGTCACCGATCTCGGTCGGGTCTGGGACCGGGTGGTCGACGACCTGGCCCCGGCGATCACGGCCGCGCGGGGGGAGATCCGGATCGGCGAGCTGCCGGTCCTTCCCGCGGACCCGAGGCAGATGTACGCCGTCGCGCACAACCTGCTCGCGAACGCGCTGAAGTTTGCCCGGCCCGACGAGCCGCCGCGGGTGGAGGTGGTCGCCCAACGGCACGGTGAGCGATGGCGCGTCAGCGTCCGCGACAACGGGATCGGCGTGGCCGAGGAGCGTCACGCGGCGATGTTCGTGTTGTTCGCCCGGGCCGACAAGCGGGTCGAAGGTGCTGGACTCGGCCTCGCCACCGCCAAGCGTGTCGTGGAGGCGCACGGCGGGCGCGTCGGCATGGACAGCGCCGAGGACGGCGGCACCGTCGTCTGGTTCGAGCTCCCGGCCTGAACGCCGCGGTGATCCGGGTCTCCGCATCGGGGAGAGAGCTCCTCGACCTGCTGCCCGGCCCGGGCGCGGGTCGGACCGTCGTCGGTGTGACCGGCGCGCCCGGAGCGGGGAAGTCCACGCTCGCGCGGTTCCTCGTCGACCTGCTCGGCGACCGCGGTGCGTACGTCCCGATGGACGGCTTCCACCTCGCCGACGTGGAGCTCGTCCGTCAGGGTCTGCTGGACCGCAAGGGGGCGCCCGAGACCTTCGACGCGCTCGGCTACGCCGCCCTCCTGGCCCGGCTGGTCGAACGCCCCGACCACGTGGTCTACGCGCCGGGGTTCGACCGTGACCTCGAGCAGCCCCTCGCCGGCGCGATCGCGGTGCCGCCGACTGCGGAGGTCGTGGTGACCGAGGGCAACTACCTGCTCTTCGACCGGCCCGAGTGGCGCGAGGTGCGCACGCGGATCGACGAGGTGTGGCACGTCCGGGTGGACGAGCCGGTGCGGCTGGCGCGGCTGGAGGCCAGGCACCGGGCGTTCGGCAAGGATGCCGAGCAGGCGCGGGCGTGGGTCGCCCGGGTGGACGAGCCGAACGCGCGTCTGGTCGAGGCGTCGGCCGGCCGGGCCGACCGGGTGCTCGACCTCACCGAGTGGCGCGGGACGAACACCCCGGGGCGGGGTCAGTAGCCTGCGGGCTTGCGCGGCACGTAGAGCCAGCGCCGGAACAGACCGTCGAGCTGCTTGCCGGAGACCCGCTCGGACAGCGCGATGAACTGTCGGGTCGTCACGCTTCCGTAGGCATTGCGTGAGGCCCAGCGCCGTGCGATGGCGAAGAAAGCGCGGTCGCCGACCCGCTCCCGCAGGGCTTGCAGCGTCATCGCCCCGCGGTCGTACACCGGGTCGGAGAACAGCTGCGTCACCGAGCCGGGGTCGCCCGGAGGGATCTTCCAGAAGCGCGCCTTGGGTCCGTAGATGTCGTAGAGGAACCGGAACTGGCTGTGCGGTGTCCGTGGCTTGTCGTAGCGCCAGGCGTCGTAGAGCCACTCGGCGTAGGTGGCGAAGCCCTCGTTGAGCCAGATGTCACCCCAGTCCCGCGGGGTCACCGAGTTGCCGAACCACTGGTGCGCGATCTCGTGCGCCATCAGGTAGCCCGGTGCGCTGTCCGGCAGCACCGGCCGGCCCTGGGTCTCCAGGGCGTACCCGATGTTGAGCCGGTCGACGATCATCCCCGAGCTGGCGAACGGGTACCTGCCGAAGGTGCGCTGCATGAGGTCGACGATCTGGCCGAGCTCGCGTCGGGCGCGCGGCTGCTGCTGGAGACCGGCGTCGATGAAGGTGAGCAGCGGGATGCCGCTCGGCGTCCGCTCGCGGTACATCCGGTAGCGCCCGATGGACACGGTGGTGAGGTACGGCGCCATCGGCCGGTCCTCGCGCCAGTGCCACACGGTGCGGTGCCTGCCGACCTCGCGGCGGGCGAGCCGGCCGTTCGACACCGCCTTGAGCCGGTTGGGCACGTCGACGGAGATCGCGTAGGTGGCCTTGTCGCGGATCGTGTTGTTCACCGGGTACCACGTCTCCGAGCCGAACGGCTCCGAGAGCGCCGTCGCTCCGTCCTTCGTCCCGATCCAGCCGGTCGGACCGAGCTGGCGGTGCCGGTACGGCGTCGGCTTCCCCTGGTAGCGGATCACGGTGGTGAACCGCTTGCCCCTGCCGATCGGCGCCGCAGGCGTGACGGCCAGCTCGAACCCGTCGCGCGACCACGTCGCCCTGGTGCCGTCGACGCGGACCGAGCGCACGCTCAGGCCCTCGAGCTCGAGGTTGAACGCCGACAGCTCCTGGGTGGCCCGAGCGCGTACGGCGGTCCGCGCCCCGATGCTGCGGGAGGCGGCACGCCAGCGCAGGTCGATGTCGTAGTGCTCGACGTCGTAGCCGCCGTTGCCGCGATCGGGGATCACGGAGTCGCGCGAGGTGGTCGCCCCGGCGGTCGCGCCGCTCGCCTCACGGGCCTGGACCGGCATCGGGGACAGGGCAAGGCCGGTCACCGTGAGCAGGCTGAGGACCAGGGACCCGAGAGAAGTACGCATCCGGGCCAGGGTAGCCGCCCTGCGGCCCCGGCGCTGACGTCTCGGCACACGTGAGCAACCCCACGACCTGCCGCCCGGCGCCAGGTGGAGTCGCGGCACCCCAGCCGCCAAGATAGGGCGCGTGCCGGAGACCAGAGAGATCTACAAGACCCTCGACCTGTGCCTGCGCATCGGCGAGGTGCTGCTGGCTTCGGGTGCCGGTGCCGCCGACGTCACGGCCACGATGCTCTCGGTCGCGCATGGGCTCGGGCTGCGCAACGCCGACGTCGACGTCACGTTCACCGCGTTGTCGATGAGCTACCAGACCAGCTTCGACGAGCCGGCGCTGATGCAGGTGCGCAACGTGCGGCACCGCGACATCGACTACCACGACCTGACCGAGGTCAACTTCATCATCAACGACGTGCTGACCGGTGAGATCGACCGGGACGAGGCGCGCCAACGGCTGGCCCAGATCGTCTCCTCCGGGCACATGCTTCCCCGGTGGGCGGTGACGATCGGGTGGGGGCTGACCGGCGCCGGGGTGGCGCTGCTGCTCGGTGGCGACCTGATCGTCGTGGGCATCGCGTTCCTTGCCGCGGTGGGCATCGACCAGCTGAAGAAGCAGATGTCGAAGCGTCGGCTGCCGACCTTCTACCAGCAGGTCGCCGGCGGCCTGCTCGCGACGCTGCTCGCAGTGGGGACCGCGGCGACCGAGCTCGAGGTCGACCCGTCGATGGTGGTCACCGCGAGCATCATCATGCTGCTCGCGGGGATCGGCTTCATGGGTGCGATCCAGGACGCGCTGACCGGCTTCTACATCACCGCCGGCGCGCGTGTGATCGAGGCGCTCCTGGCCACCGCGGGCATCATCGCCGGGGTGAGCGGGGGACTGACCGTCGGCGCGATGCTCGACGTCGACCTCACCTCGCTGCAACCCGGCGCCGCCGGCTGGCAGGCGCTGCCGGTGGTGACCTTCGGGGCCGGGCTGTGTGCTGCTGCGTTCGCGTTCGCCTCCTACGCGCCGTTCCGCTCGCTGCTGCCGATCGCGGTGATCGCCGCCGGGGGAGAGGCGGTCTGGTACCTGCTCTACGTCCAGGACGCCGGCCCGGCCTGGTCGGCGGCGTCCGCGGCGATCCTGATCGGCGTGGTCAGCTACTCCGTCGCCGGCCGGGTGCGGGTCCCGCCGCTCGTCGTGGTGGTCCCGGCGATCGTGCCGCTGCTGCCCGGTCTGTCGATCTACCGGGCGCTGTCGCTGATGTCGGTGGGAGACAGCTACGGGATCGTCGCGCTGGTCACGGCAGCGGGCATCGCGATCGCACTCGCCTCGGGGGTCATCCTCGGCGAGTACATCGCCCAGCCGCTCAAGCGCGAGGCACGTCGCCTCGAGGACCGGCTCGCCGGCCCCCGGCTGGTCGGGCCGCTGCGCGCCCGCGCGGTGAAGCGCCAGGGCAGCTGAGGCCGCGTCACGGCAGCACGGCCAGAGCGTGCTGCTCGCCGGTGCTGGTGTCGATCAGCGCGGCCCGGTCCGCCGTGGCCACGACCGGCAGCACCTCGAAGACCGACGCGGCGATGACCGGCAGCCGCTCCAGCGTGGTCCGCGGGCCCAGCGTGCAGTGGGGGACCCAGACGCCCGGGCGGTAGTGCTGGTGCAGGTCCGCACCGGTCGACTCGACCGCCTCGACCACTCGTTCCTGGCGGCGTGCGATGTCGGAGGTGACCGCCGGGACCAGCCAGGTCCGGCTGCGCCGGAACATCCCGATCGCGTCGAAGTGCAGCGTGATCGGCCCGCTGTCGGGGAGCCGCTCGAGCGCCTCGCGCACCGCCGGCAGGTCGAAGCCGCGCAGCACCGCGTAGGACAGGTGCGGCACGTGCAGGCCGTGCGTGTGGCTGAGCAACGTGGGGACGCCGACGTCCTCCAGTCGCAGCCAGAGGCGGCGGATCGTCAGGTCGCTCCGGGAATCGAAGAGCAGGCACACCGCCAGCGCCACGACCTCACCCCAGCACGTCGAAGGACCGGGCCGCCGACGGTGCGGTCTCGTGGACCTCCACCCGGTCCACCCGGGCCCGCGGCGGCCCCTGCCGGCACCAGGCGACCAGTCGTTCCACCGCAGCCCCCGCCCCCTCGAAGCGGGCGGCCACCGAACCGTCCGGCTGGTTGCGGACCCAGCCGGCCACGCCCTCACGCTCGGCCTCCCGCCGGCACGAGTCCCGGAAGAAGACCCCTTGCACGTGGCCGTGGACGACCACCTCTCGGGCCACCGTCTCGGGGTTCGCGGGGTGCTCCATCTCGTCAGGGTAACCGCGGCGGGCGGCGCGAACGGGTCAGCCCTGCTTCTTCTCCGTGGGCTGCTCGTCGGGGTAGCTGTCGGCCTTGACCGCGCCGCGCTGCCCGATCGGCTCCGCCGGCCCGGTGGTGGTGTCCTTCACGGTCTGCTGCTCGGACTCGGCGTTGATCTCCGCGCCGAGGAGCACGATGTAGGCGGTGATCCACAGCCACAGCATGAGGACCGCGACACCGGCCAGAGCGCCGTACGTCTTGCTGTAGCTGCCGAAGTTGTCGACGTACACCGAGAAGCCGACCGAGGCGACCAGCCAGATCACCGTCGCGACCGTCGCGCCGACCGAGACCCACCGGAGCTTGGGCGCGTCACGGTCGGGGGCGTAGCGGTAGAGCACCGCCAGCGCCACCGTCACCGCGAGGACCAGGCCGACCCAGCGCACGCCCTGCAGCAGCCAGTGCAGCGGCCCGTCGGGGATGAAGGCGTCCAGCACGGCGGGTGCCACGGCGATCAGGCCGATCGCGATCGTGGCGAACAGGATCGCGCCGAGGGTCAGTCCCAGGGCCAGCAGCTTGCGCTTGACGAAGCCGCGGGTCTCCTCCTCGTCGTAGGCGACGTTGACCGCGGTGATGATGTTGCCCACGCCGCCGGAGGCGCTCCACAGCGCCAGCGCCAGCGCGATGATCAGGCCGAGGCCGAGCGACTGCTCGGGCTGCTCGGCGATCGCCTTCATCTGGTCGGTGATGATGCTCGCGGCATCCTTGGGCAGCGCCTCGGTGACCGCCTCGGTCTGCCGGGTGACCGTCTGCGGGTCGGCCCAGAGACCGTAGAGCGTGACGGCGGCGATCATCGCCGGGAACAGCGAGAGGAAGGTGTAGAAGGCCACCCCCGCCGCCAGCAGCGGGACCTGGTCCAGCTTGGCCTCGGCCCAGGCCCGCTTGGTGACCTGGAACCAGCCCTTGGCCGGGATCTGCTTGGGCTCCTCGGCGGTGGCGCCGGGGTACTCGTGCTCGAGCGTGCTCGCGTGCTTCGCCATGCTCGACCGGTACCCCGGTCGCCGCCGACCTAACTGGGGTGTGACAGGGGCGTCCCCCGGCTCACTTCGGGGAGCTCAGTGGCTTGGGGCCGATCCGCTTCGACAGCTTGGCCACGGTGTTCTGGTAGCCGGCACCGACCAGGCGCACGTAGGCGTCGAGGAACTTCGCGTCCTTGCCGACGACCACGCGCGGGCGGTTCCTCAGCACGCCGTCGACGATCGTCGCCGCTGCGTCCTCGGCGGTCGTCTTGGCCAGCTTCCGGTCGAACGTGGCGGCCACGGTCTGTGGGTCGTGGCTGGCGGTGGTGCGCGCGTTGCGGGCGATCGCGGTCTTGATCCCACCGGGGTGGACGGTGGTGACCTGCACCGGGTGCCTGGCGATCATCAGCTCCATGCGCAGCGCCTCGCTGAACCCGCGGACGGCGAACTTCGAGGCGTTGTACGCCGTCTGCCCCGGCATCCCCATCAGGCCGAACAGGCTGGAGATGTTCACCAGGTGCCCGTCGCCACTGGCGATCAGGTGCGGCAGGAACTCCTTCGAGCCGTGCACCACGCCCCAGAAGTTGATGCTCATGATCCACTCGAGCTCTTCGTAGGACATCTCCTCGAAGTCCCCGTGGAGCGCGACGCCGGCGTTGTTGAAGACCGCGTTGACCCGGCCGAGGTCCGCGGCCACCGAGGCGGCGTAGTCGGCCATCGCGGCGCGGTCGCTGACGTCGAGCTTCTCCGTGTGGACCTCACGGGCATGCCGTGCGGTGCAGCGCTCCGCCGTCTCCAGCAGCCCGACCTCGTCCTTGTCCGACAGCGCGAGCACCGCCCCGCGGGCGGCCAGGTTGAGCGCGAGCTCCCGGCCGATGCCCGAGCCTGCGCCGGTGATCACGGCGACCTTGCCGTCGAAAGTCCTCATGCGTCCTGTCCTACCTTCTGCGTCGGGGTCGTGCCTGCGGTCACGGGGGCGTGGCGTACGTCGTACTGCTCGACGTCGAACCTACGCGTCAGCTGACGGAACTTGAACGTGGTCCGCGGCCACAAGGTGACGTTGCGGCCGTGGGCGTCGAGGTACCAGCTCGAGCAGCCACCGGCGCTCCAGACGGTCCGCTTCATACGCCGCTGGATGTCGCGGTTCCACCGCTCCTGCGCCCGCGGCTTCGGCTCGGCGGCGGTGATCCCGCGCGCCTCCATCGTGCGCAGGGCGTCGAGCACGTAGGCGATCTGCGACTCGATCATGAACACCATGCTGGAGTGGCCCAGCCCGGTGTTGGGGCCGACGATGAAGAACAGGTTCGGGAAGCCGTGCGTGGTCGCGCCCTTGTAGGCCGACATCCCCTCGCGCTCCCACTGCGCGGCCAACGTCTCGCCGTTGCGGCCGGTGATGTGCTCGGCGATCGGCAGGTCGGTGGTGTGGAAGCCGGTGGCGACGACCAGCGCGTCGATCTCCCGCTCGACGCCGTCCCGGGTGACGATCGCGTTGCCGGTGACCTTGTCGATCCCCTCGGTGACCAGGTCGACGTTGTCCCGGGCGAGCGCGGGGTACCAGTCGTTGGAGATCAGGATCCGCTTGCAGCCGATCTCGAAGGTCGGGGTGACCTTCGCCCGGAGCTCCGGGTCGGAGATCCCCCTGCTGATGTTGGCCAACGAAGCCTTCTTGGCCGGCGCGGCGATCTTCGGGTTGATCGTGAATGCGGGCACGAAGGTCTCGCGTCCCCAGTAGATCGCCGAGCGGTAGAGCCGCTGCACACCGGGCACCTTGTGAAAGGCCAGCCGCTCCAGCGGCGTGTAGGCCCGGTCGCGACGCGGCATCACCCAGGGCGCGGTGCGCTGGTAGACGTCGAGGTGGGCCACCTGCTTGGCGATCTCGGGCACGATCTGGATCGCCGAGGCGCCGGTGCCGATGACGGCGACGCGCTTGCCGGTCAGGTCGTAGTCGTGGTTCCAGCGCGCCGAGTGGAACACCTCGCCCTGGAACGTCTCGATACCGGCGATGTCGGGCATCTTCGGGTCCGACAGCGCGCCGGCGGCCGAGACCAGCACCTCGGCGGTCACCGTGCCGACGCTGGTGCGCACGCGCCACCGGTGCGCTTCGTCGTCCCAGGTGGCCTCCTCGACGGTCGTGTCGAAGCGGAACCGGTCCATCACACTCGACTTCGCGGCGACGCGCTGAAGGTAGGCCTGGATCTCCGGCTGCGGGGAGAAGGAGCGCGACCAGTCGGGGTTGGGGGCGAAGGAGAACGAGTAGAGCTGGGAGGGCACGTCGCAGGCCGCCCCGGGGTAGGTGTTGTCGCGCCAGGTCCCGCCGACGTCCGAGCCACGCTCGACGACGAGGAAGTCGCCGATGCCGCGCTCCTCGAGCTTGATCGCCAGGCCGAGGCCGCCGAAGCCGGCGCCGATCACGAGCACCCTGGTGTGCGCCGGGAGGGCCCGTCGGGCGCTGGCGCGGGCGGTGGTGGTGTCCATGACCGGTGACCATACCGACGGTATTGAACACGGGTCAATAGTGTTGTTGAAAGAAGTTCAGTAGAGTGCGCACATGAGCCACCCCCGCGTCCGGCTCAACCCGGACACCCGCCGCGAGCAGCTGCTGGACCTCGGCATCGAGCTGCTCACGACCAGGTCCCTCGACGAGCTGTCGATCGACCTGCTCGCCGAGGAGGCGGGGATCTCCCGGGGCCTGCTCTACCACTACTTCCGCAACAAGCAGGAGTTCCACCGGGCCGTCGTCCGCCGGGCCACCGACGAGATGCTCGCGGTGACCACGCCCGACCCCGAGCTCGACGCGCTTACCCGGCTCTCGGCCGGGCTCGCCGCCTACGTGGACTACGTGGAGGCCAACTTCGAGCCGTTCACCTCGCTGGTGCGCGGCGCCGCGAGCGGAGACCGGTTCCTCCGCGAGATCTACGAGGACGCCCGCAACGCGTTGACCGGACGGATCTTCGAGAGCGTGGGGGAGCTGGGGCTCAGCGACTCGCCGGCCACCCGGCTGCTGGTCAACGGCTGGGCCGCGATGGTCGAGGAGTCGGTGATCACCTGGGTGCAGGAGCGGCAGATCTCCCGCGAGGAGCTGCTCAGGCTGCTGGCCGCCGCACTGCCGGCCGTGCTCGCTCAGACCGCGCCCTCGTAGGCCTCGGCGACCCAGCCGGCCACCTCGTCGTCGAGCTCCGCGACGTCGTGGACCTCCAGGTGGTGCATCCACCGGCGCCCGGTCACCCGCACCACCTGCTTCCACCGCGTGCTGCCGTCGCGTCGGCCGAGGGCGATCGACACCACCACCTGCGCGGCGGGGACGCGCAGGTACCTCCCGGGCAGCCACACCCAGCAGAAGCCGGTGCGTCGGCGGAAGCCGACCTGGCTCCGGGTCACCCGGACGGTGGCGGGTCCCGCTCCGTCCACGACGCCGGCGAGCACGTCGTACACGTCCTGTCCGAGCGGCACGTCGGCGAAGAACTTCGCCACCGCGTCGCCGCCCGGCTCGACCTCCACCACGTCCCCATCATCCCTGGCGCTGATGCCGCATGCGGCGCGATGCTGTGGGCACACCCGAGACACACCGCAGGCCCACGCCGACCCAGGAGGAGACATGCGCTTCGGATACTTCCTCTCCGCCGAGGAGTACACGCCGCAGGAGCTCGTCGAGCAGGCCCGGCTGGCCGAGGAAGCCGGGTTCGACGCGCTCTGGATCAGCGACCACTACCACCCGTGGAACAACGAGCAGGGCCAGAGCCCGTTCGTGTGGTCGGTGATCGGCGCGATCTCCCAGGTCTGCGACCTCCCGGTCACCACGGCGGTGACCTGCCCGACCGTGCGCACGCATCCGGCGATCATCGCGCAGGCGGCGGCGACCAGCGCGGTGATGCTCGACGGCAAGTTCACCCTCGGCGTGGGTTCGGGTGAGGCGCTCAACGAGCACATCCTCGGGGACGCGTGGCCGACCGCCGACGTACGGTTGGCGATGCTCGAGGAGGCCGTCGACGTGATCCGCAAGCTGTTCACGGGGGAGACCGTGACGCACGGCGGGGAGTTCTACACCGTCGACACCGCACGGATCTACACCCTCCCTGCGCAGCCCCCGCCGATCTACGTCTCCGGGTTCGGTCCGAAGGCCGCCGAGCTGGCCGGCCGGATCGGGGACGGCTACATCAACACCGCTCCCGACGAGGACCTGCTGAAGCTGTTCAAGGAGAAGTCGGGAGGCAAGCCGGCGCAGGCGGGCGTCAAGGTCGCCTACGCCGAGACCGAGGAGGAGGGCGTCGAGCACGCCCACCGGCTGTGGGCCAACGCCGGGCTGCCGGGCGAGCTGGCCCAGGTGCTGCCCAGCCCGCAGCACTTCGAGCAGGCCTCCCAGCTGGTCACCAAGGAGATGACCGCCGACTCGGTGGTGTGCGGCCCGGACCTCGAGCGGCACGTCGACACGTTCGCGCCGTACGTCGACGCCGGGTACGACGAGGTGTACGTCGCCAACATGGGGCCGAACTACCGGCAGATGATCAAGGCCTACGGCGAGAAGGTGCTCCCCGCGCTGCGCAGCGGAGCCGACTGACTCGGCCGGAGTGTCGTCCCCACGATCGCTGTGCGCCGGGCGTCAGTGGAACGAGCAGCGCATCACCCGGGCACGCAGGAACACTCCCTCGGCCCAGCGGTCGGTGCCGAAGTGCCAGCCCGCGACGATCTCGGTCGGCACCAGGTAGCCGTCGTAGCGCCGCTCCTCGCCGAGCACCGCACCGAACCGGTAGTTGCCGAACGGCCGGCCCGGCGGCGTGCCCCACCGGTCCATCTCGACCTGGCGCAGCCGGCCGACCGGGTCGACGTCGACGGTCACCGAGTGCTCGACCCCGTCGACGGACAGGTGGGCGATCGCGTGCCGGTAGTCCACCGGCTCCCACCGGACCCCCGGGTCCAACGCCGCGGCCGGGGCCGCCACGAGGATCTCGGCGACATGGCGACCGCGTGCGCTGCGGGTGACCTCGTCGCCGGACTGGGACATCACCCGGATCCGTCGCAGGGCCCGCCAGCACATCTGTCCGGTGCCGTGGGTGTAGCGGTCGAACCCGGTGATCGGCACGGGACCGAGCCGGGCGGTGGCGGCCCAGACGAAGCCGTCCTCGAGCCGGGCCCGCTGACGGGAGACGAACACCCGCCAGTCGCGGCCGAGCCGGACGTGGCCGTGCGCCTCCACGTGGACGCCGGTGAGCAGCGACGTGCCGGGGCTGATCGCATGGACCAGCCAGCGGCGCACCGGATCGGGCAGCTCCTCGGTGAGCGCCGCGTCGAACACCCGGAAGCCGTCGGTCGACTCGGCGAGCTCGTGCCATTCGCCGGCCGGGACGCCCACCGGGACCGGCCGCAGCCGGCGCCGCCGGGGCCGCACGAGGTGCGCGAGCCACGCCCCGGTGACCAGCGCGACCACGCTCGCCATGGCCAGCCCGCCCACCCCCGCGACCAGTACGACGGTCACCGCCGACTGACCTTCCCGCCAGAGCGGGGTGGTGATCGCCGCGAGGACACCGAGGCCGAGCAGCCACGCGGCGGCGTTGACGGGCATCCAGGTGCGTGAACGGGCGACGTGGTGGCGCAGCACGGTCCACTGCGCGAGGCCGATCGAGGCCAGCAGGCCGGCGGCGAGGAGCACGCCGATCGGCACGGTGACCCACGGCGACCACCCCTTCCACAGCGGGTGGAACGAGCTCGGCAGCATCCCGATGAACCAGGCCGCGGCGGCACCGAGCGACGTGGCGCCGACCCAGGCGGGCCGGTGGAAGCCGAAGAACTCCCTGCCGAGCACCTGCGCCTGGGCGGCGCCCAGGATCAGGCCCTCGACGGCGCCGGCGAGGACCATCACGCTCATCGTGAACATCGGGTACAGCTCGAAGGCGAACACCGCGACGACGGCCACGAGGAGGAACCCCACGGTCTCGCCGACCAGGGTGGCGACCGCCCAGTTGCGGCGGAGCACCCGCGGGCCCTGGCTGAACGCTCGCACCAGGTCGAGCTCGGGCTGGCTGCTGCGGACTCGGGACAGGGACACGGTCGCTCAGCTCGCGAGCGCCGGGGTCCGTCCGGCTCCCACCGTGACCACCGGGCACGTCAGCCGCTCCGACAGGTACGCCGCGAGCCCGTGCCGCCGGCCGTTCTGGGGCACGCCGAGGACCACCATGCGGGCGTTCGCGCCGGCCTGCGCGAGCGCCTCCTCGACGGAGGCGTCGGGGGTCTGCACCATCACGGGCACGTTGGTCGGGGAGTCTCCGAGGACTTCCACGACCCACGACTGGGTGCGGTACCTCGCGTCACGGCGGGCCCGGTCCAGGTCCCGCTCGAGGGCGAGGTCGGCACGACCCTGGACGTCGAAGGCGTGCACGACCACGACCGCGCAGTCGGCGTGACGGGAGGCCTCCTCGACGGCCCACCGCAGGGCTGCGGTGGCCGAGGGCGTGGTGTCCCCCCCGACGACGATGCGTCTCCTGGTCGTCATGTCCCTGTCTCCTCGCCGCCGACCGCACTCGCCGTTCCCGATGCCCGGCGCTCAACGTGAGTGGCTTCGCTACTCGCAAGCGTGGCAGTGGCCGGCGCTGCGGAGCAGGGCGTAACGGACGAACCCCGCAGGACCTTCGACCCGTGCCCAGGGCCCGCGCGGCCCGCATCATGGAGTCGGTGGGGCGGGAGCACGAGTGCCTCCGCAGCGATGAGGAAGGGTCCCCATGAACGAGCCCGTGGAGCTCACCGTCGAGGAATGCCTCGAGCTGCTGCACAGCGGCGTGCTCGGTCGCGTAGCACTGTCCACCCCGATGGGGCCGCGGATCGTCCCGGTCAACTACGCGATGTACGACGACGCGATCGTGTTTCGAACCACGCCCTACAGCGAGCTGGGCACCTACGGCTGGAACACCGACCTCGCCTTCGAGATCGACCACATCGACTACGACAAGCACCAGGGCTGGAGCGTCGTGGCGATCGGCCGGGCCGGTCTGATCGAGGACCCCGACGAGCTCAACGACCTGCGCGCGCACGTCGACCCGACGCCGTGGGCCGGTGGACGGCGGCACCTCTACATCCGCCTGGTCTGGCGGGACCTGACCGGCCGGAGGATCGGCTCGGACTGGAGCCGCAGCACCATGATGCCTGTGCAGCAGACGCTCTGACTCTAGGCTGGTCGGCATGACCGACCACGGCCAGATCAACGACACGCTCGAACGCGACGTCCTGGAGCTCCCCGCGAACGCGCGAGCCCTGCTCCACGCGGTCGTCGCGATCTCCTCCGACCTCGACCTGCACAGTGTGCTCAAGCGGATCGTGACGTCGGCGTGCGAGATCACCGAGGCCAGGTACGGCGCGCTGGGGGTGATCGGTCACGGCGGCGGGCTGGTGGACTTCATCACGCACGGCGTCGACGAGGAGGAGCACCACAAGATCGGGCACCTGCCGCGCGGGCACGGCATCCTCGGTCTGCTGATCGAGCACCCCGAGCCGATCCGCCTCAAGCACCTCAAGGACCACCCGCAGTCCTACGGGTTCCCGCCGAACCACCCGCCGATGGACTCCTTCCTCGGCGTGCCGGTGCGGATCCGCGGCACCGTGTTCGGCAACCTCTACCTCACCGAGAAGGAGGGCGGCGGGGAGTTCACCGACCAGGACGAGCAGCTGGTGATGGCGCTGGCGTCGGCGGCCGGCTTCGTGATCGAGAACGCCCGTGACTACGCCCAGAGCGAGCGCCGGCGGCAGTGGCTCGAGGCGACCGCGCAGATCAACGACGCCCTGCAGCCGCCGGTGCGGCTCGACGACGCCCTGCGGCAGATCGCGATCGGCGCGCGGCGGGTCTCCGGGGCGTCCGCGGTGGCCGTCGTACGACGGGCGGGGGACGCCGGCCACGAGATCTCGGCCTGGGACGGCCGTCGCAGCGAGGACCTCGCCCCGCTGGTCCGCTCCCTCGAGGAGCACCTGACCGGGGCCGAGGAGGAGGCCACGGTGATGGTCATCCCGCAGGGGGCCGAGCGCACCCTCGTGCTCGTACCGCTGCGGGCGCACCTGGCCCCGGACGGCGTGCTGCTGGTGGTCCTCGACGGGGGCCGGGGTTCGCTGGAGAGCGACGAGGCCGAGCTGCTCGCCTCGTTCGCCGACCAGGCGTCGCTGGCACTGGACCGGGCGCAGGCGATCTCCGACCGGCAGGAGCTGATGCTGGTCTCCGACCGCGACCGGATCGCCCGCGACCTGCACGACCTGGTCATCCAGCGGCTGTTCGCCACCGGCCTGCAGCTGCAGGGCGCGCGGCGGATCGCGCTCAGCGAGGAGGTCAAGGAGCGGCTCGACAGCGCCGTGGCCGACCTCGACGTCACGATCCGTGACATCCGGTCCACGATCTTCGAGCTGCAGCACGGACATGAGCTCTCCTTGCGCGCCGACGTGCGTGGCCTGGCCAAGGAGTACGTGCCGGTGCTGGGCTTCACCCCGATGGTGCGCACCTCGGGTCCGCTCGACACCGCGGTGCCCAAGCACATCGCCGAGCAGCTCCTCGCGGTGCTGCGCGAGGCGCTGTCCAACGTCGCCAGGCACGCACAGGCCGACGCCGCCGTCGTCGAGGTGGAGGCCCGCGACAACGAGGTGATGCTGCGGGTCGCCGACAACGGCAAGGGTCTGCCCTCGGACCGCCACGAGAGCGGCCTGCGCAACGCGCGCAGGCGGGCCGCGGACAACGGCGGCAAGCTGCGGCTGCTGCCGGAGGAGCCGCACGGCACCGTCCTGGAGTGGACGGTCCCGCTGAGCTGACCGCTAGCCCCCTGCCTCGGCCGCGCCGTCGCCGGGTTCGCCCGAGGGGACGACGAGGACCGGGCACTCGGCGTAGTGCAGCACCGCGCGCGCCACCGACCCGACCGCGAAGCCACCGAACAGACCCGTCGCGTGGCGGCCGAGCACGACGAGCTGTGCCTCCTCGGCGGCCTCGAGGATCGCCGTCGCCGGGTGTCGGTGCACGCGCATCGGGCGGACCACGACCTCGGGGTAGTGCCTGCGCCATGCGGCGAGCAGTGCGTCGAAGCGGACCTCGCCGTCACGCTCGTGGGCGGCGACCGCCCCGGTCACGACGTCGGCGTCCCAGGAGAACACGGTCGGAGCCTCCCAGCCGTGCACGGCGACCAGCGGTACGCCGAGACGCCGCGCGCGACGGAAGGCCAGGTGGACCGGGTGGGTGCCCGGCTTGAACGGGTCGACGCCGAGCACGACCGGACGGCCCTCGCGCGCGGACTGGTCCCACCGGTCCGGCACGATCGCGACCGGCACGGGACTGCGACCGGCCAGCGCGATCGACGTCGAGCCGACCAGCAGCCGGGCGAACCCACCCAGGCCGCGCTTGCCGACCACGACCAGCCGGGCTCCGGCCCCACGGTCCAGCAGGACCTCCAGCGGCGCGCCGGTGACCGCGTGGGTCTCCACGGCCTGCTCGGGCACCAGCTGCCGCACGTCGGCGCGGACCCGCTCCAGCATCGCCGGCACCCCGGTGCGGGGCTTCGTGGCGCCCGGACGCGGCGGGGGAACGACGTGGTCGTGGAGCGCGGTGACCAGGTCGAGCCCGCAGCCGAGCGCCGCGGCCTCGCGTGCTGCCCAGGCCACGGCGCTGCGGTTGCGCTCCGACCCGTCGACCGCGACGACGATCGGCTTGTGGGCTGCTTCCCACTCGTCGATCGTCGTCATCGGTGCCTCGACGGTGTTCGGAGGTGGTGGTCGGCGGTCACCGGAGGACGGGGTACTCCCGGACCAGGTGGCTGCGGGCCCATGCCTTGCCGGCACCCCAGGTGTCCCCGGAGAGGGTGAGCGCGAGGACCACGACGGTGATCGCACCGGCGAGGTGGTCGTCGATGATCGGGTTGTTCTCCAGCGGGAGTGAGGCGGCGTACATCAGCAGGTACAGCAGGGCGCCGGAGACGGCGGCGATCCGCATCCCGATGCCGAGCATGAGCGCGACGCCGATGCCGAGGAGGCCGATCATGAACAGCCAGTCGGCCCAGGCGGCGCCGGCGAAGCTGCTGAAGAAGTCGTGCATCCACTTGCCGTCGGTGCCGAACTTCAAGAAGCCCTCGGTCGGGCTTCCACCGTTGATCCACGCGGCGTCACCGAACCGGTCGAGGGTCTCCTCGCCGGTCTCGGGGTTGGTCGTGTAGCCGGTGTGGAAGCCGAGCGCGAGGAGCTTGTCGAAGAACGCCCACAAGAAGGTGAAGCCGAAGCCGAGCCGAAGCACGGCGAGCGCCTTGCGGGCCGCCGAGGAGCGCACAACCTCGGGTTCGTAGACGACGTCTTCGACCGCAGGTACTGGGTGGTGATGCAAGGTGGCCATCTCGAGATCCTTTCGTTGCGAAGGTGGCTCTTGTTTTCGGAACTCTCGTTCCTGACGCTCACCAGCATCAGGCCGCCCGTGGGCGCCGGGAGAGTGCCGAGGGGCATGACCTACCGGGCCCAAGGTCCCGCCACCCGAACGACCTATCCGGCCCGCCGACGCAGGAGCCAGAGGCGGTAGCCCGCCCCGAGGACGAGGACCAGGAGGCCGCCGAGGAGGGAGCCGAGCGGCACGGCCAGCGCCAGCACCAGGCACCCTGCGGCGCCGAGGACCTGGAGCCACCGGGGGTAGCGACGGTGCTCGGGCTCCTGGGTGAAGGCGGCGAGGTTGGCCACCAGGTAGTACAGCAGCACGCCGAACGCGGAGAACCCGATCGCCCCGCGGAGGTCGACGGTGAGCACCAGGACCCCGACGGCGGCCGCCACCGCCACCTCGGCGTGGTGCGGCACGCGGAACCGCGGGTGCACCGCGGCCAGCCAGGTGGGCAGGTCCCCGGTGCGTGCCATGGCCAGCGTGGTCCGACCGACGCCGGCGACCAGCGCGAGCAGCGCCCCCGACGCGGCCACCGCGGCGCCCACCCGGACCACCATGCCGGCCCAGGCCGAGCCGGTCGTGGCGACCGCCGCTGCGAGGGGTGCGGACGCGTCCGCGGTCCCGTCGGCGCCCAGGACCGCCAGGACGGTCACCCCGACCGCGGCGTAGACGACGACCGTGATGCTCAGCGCCACGGTGATCGCCCGGGGGATGGTCCGGGCCGGGTCGCGTACCTCCTCGGCCAGGGTGGCGATCCGGGCGTAGCCGGCGAAGGCGAAGAACAGCAGCGCTGCGGCCTGCAGCACGCCGTAGAGGTCCACCTCGGTCGGCGGCAGCTCGAGGCGGCCGAGGGACGGGTCACCGCCGGCGAGCGCGGCGGTGACGCCTGTCGCCAGCGCGACCAGCACGACGCCGACGAGGATCCGGGTCAGCTGGGCGGTGCGGGTGATCCCGCGGTAGTTCACCGCGGCTATCCCCGCGACGACCGCGAGCGCGGCAGGCTTCTGCAGCGTCGGGGGAGCGGCGTACGCGGCGAACGTGAGCGCCATCGCCGCCAGGCTCGCGGTCTTGCCCACCACGAACCCCCAGCCGGCGAGGAAGCCCCACCATGGGCCGAGCCGCTCGCGGCCGTACAGGTAGGTCCCGCCCGAGGCGGGGTACTGCGCGGCGAGCTGGGCCGAGGAGGTCGCGTTGGCGTAGGCGACCCCGGCGGCGACCAGCAGGCCGGCCAGCAGCAGTGAGCCTGCCGCCTCGGCGGCAGGGGCGAAGGCCGCGAACACGCCCGCGCCGATCATCGAGCCGAGGCCGATGAGCACGGCGTCGCCGCTGCCGAGGCGGCGACGGAGGGCGGGCTGTCCGCTCACCGCAAGCCGGGGTGCGGGGTCAGCGCAGCAGCTTGGCGGCCAGCACGGCGGCCTGGGTGCGCCGCTCGAGGCCGAGCTTGGCCAGGATGCTGGAGACGTAGTTCTTCACGGTCTTCTCGGCGAGGAACAACCGCTCGCCGATCTGCCGGTTCGTGAGCCCCTCGGCGATCAGACCCAGGATCTTGCGCTCCTGCTCGGTCAGCGTCGCCAGCTCCTCGTTGACCTCCGGGCCCTTGCGGACCCGCTCGAGCACCCGGGCGGTCAGCGTGGGGTCGAGCAGCGACTGTCCCGCCGCCACCCGCCGCACGCCGTCGATGAGGTCGTTGCCCGCGATCTGCTTGAGCACGTAGCCGGCCGCACCGGCGAGGATCGCCGCGAACAGCGCCTCGTCGTCGTCGTAGCTGGTGAGGATCAGCGCCTTGATGTTCGGGTCGATCGACCGCACCTCGCGGCACACGTCGATGCCGCTGCCGTCGGGCAGCCGCCCGTCGAGGACGGCCACGTCGGGGCGGAGGGCCGGGATCCGGGCGATCGCCTCCTTGACCGAACCGGACTCACCCACCACCTCGATGTCGCCCTCGCTCTCGAGGAGGTCGTGCAGGCCTCGGCGGACGACCTCGTGGTCGTCGAGCAGGAAGACGCGGATGGGGGTGTTTGCCATGGTGCTTTTCTACCCTGCCGGACTCGTGAATGCACGTCAGGCAGGGCCGAAGGTCCCGAACGTGGCGGTCCGTGTGCTCTGTCGAGGGTGCACGGCACTGGTGAGCCTGTACGCATGGACAGGTCAGTCGTGCACGGCTCGGTCGTCGTCGGTGTCGACGGGTCCGAGCCCGCAGCTGCCGCGCTCGACTGGGCAGTGCGGCACGCCGCACTCGTGGGCCGGCCGCTGACCGTCGTACACGCCTGCGGACTGCCGGGAGCGATGCAGGACTTCGAGGACGTCGTGGCCAACGAGCGCGGACTGCGCTCGGTCGGGCGGTCGATCGCCCGGGAGGCGGTCGCCGACGCGCGGCTGGCCGACCCCACGATCGGGGTCGAGAGCGTGGTCACGATGGGCCACCCCGATGCGGTCCTGGTCGAGGCGTCCGAGACCGCCGACGTCGTCGTGGTCGGCGCGCGTGGCCGCGGCACCGTCGCCAGCGCGCTGCTCGGCTCCGTCAGCGCGTCGGTCGCGCGCGAGGCGCAGTGCCCGGTCGTGGTGGTGCGGCAGTTCGAGGAGCCCCAGGAGATGTACGACGCCCGCCCGGTCGTCGTCGGCGTGGACGGGACCGAGGTCTCCACCGCCGCCGTCGAGTTCGGGTTCAAGATGGCGTCGTTGCGGGACGCGCCGCTGACCCTCCTGCACGCCACCTGGGACCTGCGCGAGCAGGCCGCCTCGGTGCTCGACGTGCGCAGCTACGCGCAGAAGGTCAACCTGAGCGAGGAGGAGGAGCGGCTGGTCGCCGAGACCGTCGCCGGCCTGTGCGAGAAGTACCCCGACGTGACGGTCACCGAGACGTACCGGCGCGGGGACCCGGTGCGCCAGCTGGTCGAGGCCTCGCGTGGAGCCGCACTCGTCGTGGTGGGCAGCCGAGGCCGCCGGCTGCTGACGACCACGCTGCTGGGGTCGGTCAGCCGCGGGGTGACCGAGCGTGCGTACTGCCCGGTGGCCGTGGTCAGGCCGTGAACCGGCCGCACAGGACGTCGGCCCGGTCCACCTGTGGACCGGGCCGACGCCTGGAAAGGATGGTGCCCTGCCGGTATAGCAGGGCCCTGGTCATCTCTTGAAGATGCTGACTCCACCGGGACCGATCAGCAGACCGAGCACGATGAGCACGATGCCCATCAGGATGCTCCCCTGGATCAACGTGATGACGCCCCAGACGACGAGTACGACTGCGGCGATCCAAAGCAAAAGCGAGATCATGTGTTTCCCTCCTGTCGGAGGGGAAAGTGCCCCGGGACAAATGCCTCAAACCCCAAAGGTGAGATGTGGCCTATACCAGTGACTACCCGGTCTTCTACGTGACCGTCGACATCGTGGCGCTCTCGATGCACGACGACCGCCTGAACGCGCTCGTCGTCGAGCGCGGCAGCGAGCCGTTCCGGGGGCGCTGGGCGCTTCCCGGTGGGTTCGTGGAGCCCGACGAGGGACTGCTCGACGCGGCTCGCCGGGAGCTGGCGGAGGAGACCGCGGTCGACCTGCGGCACGCGCGGCTGGAGCAGCTGGCCTCCTACGGCGACCCCGGCCGGGACCCGCGGGGCCGGGTGGTCAGCGTGGCCTGGCTCGCGGTGACCGCCTCCGCGGAGCGGCCCACCGCCGGCTCGGACGCGGCGCGCGCGGAGTGGCGACCGGTCGACGCGCTGCTGGAGCAGGACGAGATGGCCTTCGACCACCGGCAGATCCTGGCGGACGGTCTGGAACGGGCCCGGGCGAAGCTGGAGTACACCGCGCTGGCCACCTCGTTCGTGGGGCCGGAGTTCACGATCGCCGATCTGCGCCGGGTCTACGAGGTGGTCTGGGGCGTGCGGCTCGACGCGGGCAACTTCCACCGGAAGGTCACCACCGCGGGTGTCCTCGAGCCGACGGGCAGGAGCGTGCAGCGTGGACCGGGCCGGCCAGCGGCGACGTACCGCCACGTGCCGGGGGCCGACGAGCTGAACCCGCCGCTGACCCGGTCCACGCTGCGCTGAGCGCGACGCCTGGGTGTCAGGCGCCGGCGTCCGGGGTCAGCCCTGGACGCCGATGGTGAACTGCACCCCGCCCTGCCCGTCGACCTGGGCGTCGAGCACCTTGTCGTCCAGGGTCACCGCGGCGGTCTCCTCGAGGAAGACCCGGGCGCCGGACTCCTCCAGCACCTGGTCGCCGGGCTGCGGGCCCTCGGTGGGCATGACGTGCAGCGCCGGGCTGTCCGGAGCGTCCTGGCTGATCCGCAGGCCGGCCTGGCCTCCGTTGCCGGTCTGCTCGACGATGTTCTTCACGACGTTGTTGGCGTTCTCGGTGAGAGTGAGCACGAAGCTGTGCCTTTCGCTAGAGTGCGTCGGTCACCTCCACCGTGCCCGGCATGGCCGGAACACTCAACCCCCGCCCCGGACCTCGGGCGTGTCGCCCCCGCTGTAACGCGGGGTTATGGACGCTGCACACGCGGCACACCGCTGGTGAACCGTCCACAGCGCCGGGGAAGTGCGGCGGACAATCCGGTTGCCCTCGGCCCCTAGACTCGTCTGGTCATGTCTGAGGCCGGTTCGCAGCAGCGTCGTACCCCGTCGTCCCCGGCCCGCGGCGGTCGGCGGGGTGGCGGCGGCGCCCCCGGCGCGCAGACCGACGGGCGGGCCGGACGGCGCGGCGGGCGCGACCGCAGGCCCCAGCAGCGCCGCCGGCAGTTCACCCCCGAGCAGCTCGAGGCACGGCGGGCGTCGGTGCCGCAGATCCACTACCCGCCGGAGCTGCCGGTCGCCGAACGGCGCGACGACATCGCGGCCGCGATCCGCGACCACCAGGTGGTCATCGTCGCCGGCGAGACCGGCTCGGGGAAGACCACCCAGCTGCCGAAGATCTGCCTCGAGCTCGGCCGCGGGGTCGATGGGCTGATCGGGCACACGCAGCCGCGGCGGATCGCGGCCCGGAGCGTCGCCGAGCGGATCGCCGAGGAGCTGGGCACCGAGCTCGGCACCACCGTCGGCTACCAGGTCCGGTTCACCGACCGTTCCAGCAACGACACGCTGGTCAAGCTGATGACCGACGGCATCCTGCTCAACGAGCTCCAGCACGACCGGATGCTGTCGGCCTACGACACCTTGATCATCGACGAGGCGCACGAGCGCAGCCTCAACATCGACTTCATCATCGGCTACCTCAAGCAGCTGCTGCCCAGGCGCCCGGACCTGAAGGTGATCATCACCTCCGCCACGATCGACCCGGAGCGGTTCGCGCGGCACTTCGCCGCACCCGACGGCACGCCGGCCCCGATCGTGGAGGTCTCGGGCCGCACCTACCCGGTCGAGGTCCGCTACCGGCCGCTGGTCGAGGAGACCTACGACGACGAGGAGGGCGAGACCGTCGTCCGGGACCAGACCGAGGCGATCGTCGACGCCGTCTCGGAGCTGATCGGCGAGGGCCCCGGAGACATTCTCGTGTTCCTGCCCGGGGAGCAGGAGATCCGCGACACCGCCGACGTGCTGGCGAAGGTGCGCCCGAAGCGGGCCGTCGACGAGTTCGACGTCGTGCCGCTCTACGCGCGGCTGTCCAGCGCCGAGCAGCACAAGGTCTTCGAGCGGCACACCAAGCGGCGGGTGGTGCTCTCGACGAACGTCGCGGAGACCTCGCTGACCGTGCCCGGCATCCGCTACGTCGTCGACGCCGGTTTCGCGCGGATCTCGCGCTACTCCTTCCGCACCAAGGTGCAGCGGCTGCCGATCGAGCCGATCAGCCAGGCCTCGGCCAACCAACGCAAGGGACGGTGCGGCCGGGTCGAAGCCGGAATCTGCATCCGGCTCTACTCCGAGGAGGACTTCGAGAGCCGCCCGGAGTTCACCGACCCCGAGATCCTGCGCACGAACCTGGCCTCGGTGATCCTGCAGATGACCGCGCTCGGCCTCGGCGACATGGCGCGTTTCCCGTTCGTCGACCCGCCGGACCAGCGCAACGTCAAGGCCGGCGTCCAGCTCCTCGAGGAGCTCGGTGCGCTCGAGGTCGCGACCGGGCAGCCGGGTCGCCGGCATCGGCTCACGAAGCTGGGCCGGCAGCTCGTCGTGCTCCCGATCGACCCGCGGCTGGCGCGGATGGTGATCGAGGCCGACCGGCTCGGCTGCCTGCGGGAGGTGCTCGTGATCGCGGCGGCGCTGTCGATCCAGGACCCGCGCGAGCGGCCCGCCGAGCAGCGGGCGCAGGCCGACCAGGCGCACGCGAGGTTCCGCGACGAGACCTCGGACTTCATGACGCTGATGAACTTGTGGCGCTACGTGAAGGAGCAGCAGCGTGCGCTGTCCTCGAGCGCGTTCCGGCGGATGTGCCGGGCGGAGCACCTCAACTACCTGCGGATCAGGGAGTGGCAGGAGCTGGAGGCGCAGCTGCGGCAGGTCGCCAAGCAGCTCAAGCTGAACGTCGGCCACCCCGCCGACGTGCCCGACGCCGATGCGATCCACCAGTCGCTCTTGTCGGGCCTGCTCTCGCACATCGGCCTGCGTGACCCCGATCGGCGCGACTACCTGGGCGCGCGCAACGCGCGGTTCGCGATCTTCCCCGGCTCAGGGCTGTTCAAGAAGCAGCCGCAGCTGGTGATGTCGGCCGAGCTGGTCGAGACCTCGCGACTGTGGGGGCGGGTCAACGCCGCGATCAGGCCGGAGTGGGCCGAGCGGCTCGGCGCCCACCTGGTCAAGCGCACCTACTCCGAGCCGCACTGGTCGAAGAAGCGCGCCGCGGTGATGGCCTACGAGCGGGTCACGCTGTACGGCGTCCCGCTGGTCGCGGACCGGCTCGTCTCCTACGGGCAGGTCGACCCGGCGCTGGCCCGCGAGCTGTTCATCCGGCACGCGCTTGTCTACGGCGAGTGGGAGACCAGGCACAGGTTCTTCAGCGAGAACCGGGCCCTGCTCGCGGAGGTCGAGGAGCTCGAGCACCGTGCCCGCCGGCGCGACATCCTCGTCGACGAGCACACGCTGTTCGACTTCTACGACGCGCGCGTGGGGGAGGAGGTGGTGTCCGGGGCGCACTTCGACTCCTGGTGGAAGCGCACTCGCCAGCGCAAGCCGGACCTGCTGACCTTCGACCCCGAGATGCTGGTCAACCCGGCGGTCGCCGACGTGGACGAGGCCGACTACCCCGACCGGTGGCACGAGGGCGACCTCGCCTTCGACCTCACCTACCAGTTCGAGCCGGGCACAGCGGCCGACGGGGTGACCGTGCACCTGCCGGTCGCCACCTTGAACCAGGTCGACCCGGGTGCCTTCTCGTGGCAGGTGCCGGGCCTCCGCGAGGACCTCGTGGTGGCCCTGATCCGGTCCCTGCCCAAGCAGCTGCGGGTGAACTTCGTGCCTGCGCCGAACCACGCCCGGGCCTTCCTCGCGGCGGTCTCGCCGGGGGAGGAGCCGTTGCTCGAGGCGCTCGAGCGGTTCCTCCGGTCGACCACCGGGGTCATCGTACCCCCGGACGCGTGGGACTGGAGCAAGGTGCCCGACCACCTGCGGCCGACCTTCGTGGTGGAGGACGAGAACCGCCGTGTCGTCGCGGAGGGCAAGGACCTCGAGGCGCTGAAGGCGCCGCTGCGACCGAAGTTCGCGCGGGCGATGGCCGAGGCGGCGCACGAGAGCGGGATCACCGTGACCGGGCAGACGTCGTGGACCTTCGGCACCATCGAACGGACGTTCGTGCAGCAGCGGGCCGGCCACGAGGTGCGCGGGTTTCCCGCGCTCGTCGACGAGGCCGGCCGGGCGACCGTGGGGCTGCAGGTGTTCGGCTCGGAGGCCGAGCAGGAGGCGTCGATGCGGTTGGGTCTGCGGCGGCTGCTGATGCTGGCCGTCGCCTCGCCGGCGAAGACGATCGCCTCGGGCCTCGGCAACGCCGAGAAGCTCACGCTGGCCTCCTCGCCGTACCCCTCCACCCAGGAGCTGCTCGAGGACTGCGTCGCAGCGGCGGTGGACGGCGTGGTGGAGCGGGCGGGCCTCGCCTGGGACGAGACCGCTTTCGCGGCGCTCCTGTCACAGGTGCGCGCCGAGGTCGAACCGCGCACGCGGGCGGTCGTGCACGACGTGGCGCGGGTGCTGAGCGTGTGGCGGGAGACCGACCGGGCGCTGAGCGGGTCCGCGGACCTGCCGATGCTGCCGGCGCTGGCGGACATGAAGGCGCAGGTCGGTCGGCTGGTGTACCGCGGGTTCGTCGCCGACGTGGGCGAGACGCAGCTGCGCGAGCTGCCGCGCTACCTCGCCGCCGTCCAGCACCGCCGGGAGAAGCTGGCCGCCTCGGTCGGTCGGGACCGGCTGCTGATGGACCAGATCGCGTCGGTGCAGGAGGCCTACCTGCACCGGGTCGGGGCACTCCCCGAGGGCCGGCCGCCGAGCGCGACGCTGCGCAAGGTGCGCTGGATGCTCGAGGAGCTGCGGGTCAGCCTGTGGGCCCAGCACCTCGGCACCGCCCACCCGGTCTCCGACACCCGGATCCGCAAGGCCCTCGACGCCGCCTGACCGCTGTTCGTCCGACGTCGAGGGACAGCGTGGGCGAAGCGGACGTCAGAGGTCGTGGTGGGCGCGGGCCTCGCGAAGCACCGCGTCGAACAGGGGCCGGTCCACGACGGCGCCCTCGCGTCGTACGGCGCTCTCGTCGAGGCGGAGCAACCGGTCCAGCCGCACCTCGCTGGGCCGGCCCTGGTGGTCCCAGGCGCCCGAGCCGATGTCCATCCAGTACCTGCCGTAGCGCGCCTCGTCCTCGGCGTCGAGGTCGTGGTCCTGGCTGCTCAGCTGGAGCGCGAGCAGCGCACCGCCGTCGCGGCCGATGACCAGCACCGGCCGGTCCTTGCCCTGCTGCGGGTCGTCCTCGTAGGGCACCCAGGCCCACACGACCTCACCCGGATCCGGCTCGCCGTCGAGATCCGGGGCATAGTGCACGCCGGTCGTGGCGGTGTCGGGTGAATCGGTCTCAGCCGGACCGCCGACCGGACCGGTCTGGCCGGCCGGGGTGTGCAACGGGTCGGCGGCCTGCCGGACGAAGGTGCGGACCAGCCTGCCGAGTCGACTCATGGGGCAGACCTTAGCCGTTGCCGCGATCCGGCCGGTGCTGCGGAGCCTCGTGGCTGCGGAACACTGTGACCCATGCCCACGATCCGCGTCGCGACCTACAACGTCTACCTCGGTGCCGACCTGACCGTGATCTTCGCGGCCACCGACCCCGCGGACCTGTCGCGGCGGGCGCGCGCGGTGTTCGACCAGGTGGTCGCCACCGACTTCCCGGCCCGGGCGGCCGCGATCGCGCGGCTGCTGGTGCGTGACCGGGTCGACCTTGTCGGGCTCCAGGAGGTGGCGCGCTGGTCGCGGCAGCTTCCAGACGCCCAGGGCGGGGCCGAGGTCTGGCTCGACTTCCTCGAGGAGCTGCTCGGGGCGCTGTCCGCCGCCGGCCAGGCGTACGACGTTCACGCGTGCACGCCGAACTTCCGGGGCGGAGCCGAGGTCGCAGGGGCGGAGACGATGTCGGTGCTGGGGCACAACGTCGTGCTGGTGCGCCGGGGCAGCGGCGTGCTGGTCACCGAGGAGCGCGAGGGCGCCTTCGAGCACACCCTGGACATCGCCACGCCCATGCCGGGGCTGGTGCTCAACGTCGCCCGGAGCTGGGCGTGGGTCGACTCGGAGGTCGACGGTCGCCGGCTCCGGTTCGTCAACACCCATCTGGAGGCCTGGGACCGCCCGGTCCGGCGGGCCCAGCGCGACGAGCTGCTCCGGGCGATCGGCGACCCCGACCGCCCCGTCGTGGTCGTGGGGGACTTCAACGAGGTGCCCGAGCTGGTCGGCATGCCCTCGGCGTACGCCGACGCCTGGGTGGCCGCAGGGGGCCCGGGAGAGGGGCTGACGTGCGGGCACACGCCCGGGCTGGCGGACCCGGCGAGCACCACCGAGAGCAGGATCGACTACGTGTGGGTGCGGGGGGCCGCGGTGGAGCGGTGCTGGGTCGTCGGGGACCGCCCCGAGGACCGGACCGGGAACGGCCTGTGGCCCTCGGACCATGCCGGGGTGCTCGCCGAGATCCGGCTGGGCTGACCCGGGCTCAGCCGAGGTCGGGTCGGCGGCGAAGCGACTTGACCTCGCCGCGGCGCTTCTTGCCGGCCAGCCGGCGTTCCTTGGAGCCTCGGGTGGGCCGGGTCGGCCGCCGCTTGGGTGCCGGGGGCGCGAAGGCTCGGATCAGCAGCTCGGCCAGCCGGGCTCGGGCCGCGTCGCGGTTGCGCAGCTGCGAGCGGTACTCGCTGGCGACCACGCTGAGCCGCCCGTCGACCAGCCGGTGGCCGAGGCGGCCGAGCGCGCGAGCCCGGAGGTGCTCGGGCACCGACGGCGAGCCGGCGAGGTCGAAGAGCAGCTCGACGCGACTGTCGGTGGTGTTCACCGACTGGCCGCCGGGACCGCCCGAGCGGCTGAACCGCCAGGTGAGCTCGTGCTCGGGGATCCGGACCGCGCCGGCCCGGACGCCGGAGGTGGTCATGGCGACTCCGGCAGCATCGTGTGCGGCTGGCCACCGGTCTGCGCGACACAGCGGGCGGCGACCTCCATCGCCAGGTCCGGACCTCCGAGGAGGAACCCCGCCCCCAGCGCGTCACCGGCGCCGGTCACGTCGAGCACCGGGCCGGTGATCGGCGGCCGGTGGTCCTCGACCCCGTCGATGATGAAGGAGCAGCCCTCGGGTCCCTGCTTCAGGACCAGCACGGTGGTGCCACCCGCGCCGAAGCCGGGGACCGCGGCGACGGCCTGAGGACCGGGACGCCCGGACTGGGTGGCTGCCCACTCCTGCTCGTTGGCGAGCACCACGTCGGGGCGCATCGCCTGCCAGAGCCGCCGGAAGCGTGCCGGGCCGTAGGCCTCGATCAGCGCCGCGGAGGAGAGGTCGATCGCGACCTTCGTGCCGGCGTCGTGGGCGGCGGTGGCGACCTGCACCAGCAGCTCCGGGTGGGGTGCGCGGAAGAGGGCGTAGCCGGAGACGAACAACCAGTCGGCCCCCTGGAGCCAGGGACCGGGGGCGACGTGGTCGAGCCAGGACGCCGGCCCGGGGTCCGAGGCCAGCGACCGGCCGGTCTCGGAGACCACGGAGACCACCGTCCCCGCGCGGCCGGTGATCGGTCCGTGCACCTCGATCCCCGCAGCCTCCAACGCCTCGTCGACGAACTGGCCCGGGCCCTTGGCGGCCCTGGGGCCGAACAGACGGGCGGTCGCGCCGTACTCCTGCGCCCACCCCGCGACGTTCGCCGCCTGGCCTCCGGCAGCGAAGGTGATCCGCGCCGGTGTGTCGTCGTCGGGCACCAGCCCGGTGGGCACGTCGACGATGACGTCGAGCATGATCTCGCCGAGACAGGCGACGAGCATCCCGGCCTCCTCCCGTCCGGCACAGCCTCCGGCCACGTCCCCTCCGGTGATCCGGAGGCTTCGACGCTATTGCACCAGGGCCCGCCCGCCGGCAGCACGAAGGCCCGCCGTCCAGTGGACGACGGGCCTGCGCGTGGTGCTGCCGGACCGGGAGCGCCTCACGGCGCGTGGCCGCTCGTAGCGGCTTGTTTTGGGACCCGGGGCTGCCGCGGCCCGACGCCGACCATTGTACAAGTCGGGCGTCAGGAGAGCTGGCCGATCACCTCGAGTCGTGCGGCGTGCTCGAGCTGGTCCGCCATGCTGCTCAGCCTGGCTGCGGACAGGTCGTGGGCGTACCTCGAACGGCGCCCGCCGTGCTCGAGGTGCGCACGCCCGGTCGCCACCACCCGCGCGAACGCGGCCGCGCGGTACAGCGTGTCCGCGAAGTCCCCGACCGCCACCCCGCGCAGCACCTGGTCCACGAGCTGGCGCACCTCGTCCGCGCCGGGCGGGTCCACCACCCCCGCGACCACCTCGTGCACCGGCAGGTGCCGGCGGCCCGAGTCGAACTCGGCCGCCGCCGCCACCGGGTCGGCGTGAACCCAGGAGCGCAGCACGTAGAGCCGCCACAGGCAGCCGGCGAGGGAGTCGGCCGGTGCGCCGGCCCAGAGCTCGGCCAGGGTCTCGAGCCCCTCGGCGTCGGCCAGTGCGACCACCCGTGCGACGAGCTCCTCGTCGGCGCGGTCCCGAGCGCCGCGCACGAGCAGGGTCGCGCACCGGTCGGCCGCCTCGCTGCGCCGGGCGGGGTCGTCCTCGGCGGGGATCGCCTGGAAGGCGGCGTCGCCGGGCAGGGCGGGTCGGTGGTGGCGTCTGGGCTCGGACATCGCCCTCCAGGGTACGGCGGCCGGCCCGGCCGGCTCAGCCGCGCCAGCGATGCCGGCCACGCCCGGACCGACCACCGCGATGGAGTGTCGACCCGGTCAGCGCATCGGCGGCAGCGCGTCGGTGGCCTCGAGCACGTCGAGCCCGGTCACCTGCAGCAGGTCCACCACGATCGACCGGATCTGGGCGAGCACGACCTCCGCGGAGAGGTCGGAGACCCGCTCCACCTCCGCGGTGCCGAGGCCGATCCGGACCAGCTCGGCACGGGCGGGCTCGGCCATCTGGTCGTGCTCGAGCGCCTCGGCGATGTGGTCGGTGGCGTCGGCGAGGTCGGCGCAGAGCAGCGCGTAGGCCCGCGGCAGCTGCTCGCCCCGGTAGCCGGCCACCGCGACCCGCCGGACGAGCACGCGGGTGTTGCGCAGCGCGCGGTCCATCGGCTCGACGAGCTCCGCGGCCCGGCGTACCCGACCCTTGTGCCGGCGCCGGAACGGCGACGACGCCACCACCGACATCCCCTCGTCGGCGGCTGCCTGGAGCTCACGCAGCAGCGGCTCGGTGGTCCGTGCGTTGGCGAGGACCTCGAGGGCGCGGTCCAGGTCGCCGTCGACCGCGCTCTGCGAGGCGGCGCGCAGCAGTGCCGCCATCTTGCGGACCACCACCGCGGCGCGTTCCCGCGGCCGGCGCAGCGGCGCGCTCGGGACCACCGCCGCGGCGACGAGCGCGACCGCACCGCCCACCAGGGCGTCGGTCCAGCGCAGCAGCGCCTGGTCCGGGTGCGGCAGGAGCGTGACCACGATGATCGACTGGACCGCGGCCTGGGTGACCAGCAGACCGCCGGTGTCGAGCAGGAGGGCCGTCGACATCGCGAGCGCGACGACCAACCCCACCTGCCACCAGCCGGTGCCCAGCGCCAGCACCAGCAGGTCGGCGACGAGCACACCGACCGCGACGCCCACGGTCACCTCGGCGACGCGGCGCAGCCGTTGCCCGTAGGAGGTGCCCAGGCTCACCACAGCCGCGATCGGGGCGAAGAACGGGGTATCGTGCCCGAGCACCTCCTTGGCCAGCACCCAGGCGACGGCGGCGGCGACCGCGGCCTGCCCGATGTGCCACGACTTGGAGCGCAGCCGGGCGACCCGGGCTCGCGCGGAGAGCCGGCCCTGCTGCCAGGCGCGGTCGAGGGTGTCCGCCAGGTCGCTCACACGGCCGATGCTGCCAGAGCGCCGCCTATGGTGGGGGGATGGAGCAGCGACGTATCGGGGACAGGACGGTCAGCGCGATCGGGCTCGGCGGCATGCCGATGTCCGTGCGCGACGAGAACGACGAGCAGCAGGCGCTCTTCACGATCCACGCCGCCCTCGACGCCGGGGTGACCCTGATCGACACCGCGGACGCCTACGCGGTCGACGAGGCGAGCTTCGGGCACAACGAGGAGCTCATCGCCCGAGCGCTGCGCGCCTACGGCAGCGACGCGGACCAGGTCCTGGTGGCGACCAAGGGCGGCCACACGCGCAGCGGGCGGGAGTGGCACCTCGACGGCCGGCCGGAGTACCTCCGTGCCGCCTGCGAGGGGTCGCTGCGCCGGCTCGGTGTCGAGGCGATCGGGCTCTACCAGCACCACCGTCCCGACCCCGAGGTCGACTACGCCGAGACGATGGGCGGCCTGAAGCAGCTCGTGGACGAGGGCCTGGTGATCAAGGTCGGCATCTCCAACGCGAACCCCGACCAGATCCGGCTCGCCCACGAGATCCTCGGTGACTCGTTGGCCGCCGTGCAGAACGAGTTCTCGCCACGGTTCCGCAGCTCACAGCCCGAGCTCGACCTGTGCACCGAGCTCGGCATCGCCTTCCTGCCATGGAGCCCGCTCGGCGGGATGCGTGAGGCCGGAGAGCTCGGGGAGCGGTTCGCGGTGTTCGGTGAGGTGGCCGAGAAGTACGGCGTCTCGCCCCAGCAGGTCGCACTCGCCTGGGAGCTGGCCAAGTCCCCGGTCGTGATCCCGATCCCCTGTGCGAGCCGGGTCGAGTCGGTGCGCGACTCCGTCGCGGCGGCGGCGCTGAAGCTCGAGGACGAGGACCTGGCCCGGCTCGACGCCTCCTGAGCCACCGCTCGGGGCCGGTGTGCCGGGGGCCACGCGGGCGCACTCCCCACCCACGCGCTACCGGCCGGTACGGTGTCTGCAGGTCGATGCAGGTCGTGAAGGTCGCTACAGGGGACAGGTTCCGGGAAGGACGGGCGTGGTGAGGGTCGTGCGCGGGTTCAACGCGGTCGTGGGCGGGGTCGTCGCCTGCGCCGTGCTCGCCGGATGCACGACCGCCGACTCCGAGCGCACCGCACCGGAGCCCTCACCCAGCACGGCGACCACCCCGGCGCAGCCGGTGACGATCAACCTGGGCGTCTACGGGCCCAAGGGGGCGCTCCCGGCGTACGAGGACCTCGCGGAGGCGTTCTCCGACGACCATCCGAACGTCACCGTGAAGGTGGCCCGCTTCGACGACGCCGAGCAGGTCATGGAGACCGTCCTCGGCGGCACCGCACCCGACGTCTTCCTGATCGACCACGACCACCTGCCCCGGCTGGTCGACGAGGAGCTCGTGCAGCCCGTCGACGGCCTCCTCGAGGAGCGCCAGGTCGACTTCGGCGACGGGTACCAGCGCGGCGGGCTCACCGCGTTCGCCGCCGACGCGGCGCTTCAGTGCATGCCGCACGACGTGTCACCGGTCGTCGTCTACTACAACCAGGACCTGATCGACCTCGCGGAGCTCGGCACCGAGGAGGAGGAGCCGCCCAGCGCCCTGGACGGGTGGACCTGGGAGATGTTCACCGAGGCGGCGCGGCAGGCCGCCCGTGGCCGCGCCGACGGCGTGCACATCGACCCCTCGCTCTCCTCCCTCGCGCCGTTCGTGTGGTCCGCGGGCGCGGAGATCGTCGACGACTCGCAGGCCCCGACGACGCTGACCCTCTCCGACGGCGACACCCGCGCTGCCCTCGAGCAGGTGCTCGCGCTGGTGCGTGACCCCGAGATCACCCCCACCGCGCAGAAGCTCGAGCGCCAGGACGCCGTCACCCGGTTCACCCGCGGGCGGCTCGGGATGATCCTCGGCACCCGCGAGCTGACCCCACGCCTGCGCGCCGACGAGGACCTGCGCTTCGACGTGATGCCGCTGCCGAGCCTGGGCCGGTTCCGGACGATCGCGGACATGACCGGCTACTGCATCTCCGCCGACACCGACCACGCCGAGGTCGCCGGTGACTTCCTGGCCTTCGCGGTCGGGCGCGAGGGCGCATCGATCACCGCGCGCTCCGGCTACGTGGTGCCCTCCAACCTCGAGGTGGCCCACTCCGCGGCGTTCGTGCAGGCGTCGCGGCAGCCCGAGAGCTCGTTCATCTTCAACGAGGGTGTACGACGGGCACAGTCGCTGCCGTTCGTGGCCACCTGGCCCGAGCTCGCCGAGCAGGTCGAGCCGACGCTGGACCGGATGTTCTACGCGCCGGTGATCGACCTCGACGCGATGCTCGAGGAGATCGACACCGCGTCGACCGAGGTCCTCGCGCCCGAGGAGGAGTGACCCGGCCGGGTCAGTCGTCCTCCGCGGTCGGCGTCGGCTCCTCTGCCGCGGCGACGGCCGTCGGCGCGGTCACGATCGCCTCGACCAGCAGCTCGGTGGTGAGCTCGACCTGCCACCGCCGTGCACCGAGGTCCCGCAGAGCCGTTGCCACGGCGTCGGGGAGCTCGTGTGCGTCCGCCTCGGGTGGCTCCCACATCAGCCGACGGACGAAGTCCGGGGTCAGCAGGTTCTCCACCGGCAGGTTGAGGTCGGTGGCCCGCGCGGCCAGGCCGCTGCGGGCGCTGCTCAGCCGCGCCGCCGCCACAGGATCACGGTCGGCCCAGGCGCGGGGCGGCGGCGGACCGTCGTACCGCGCGGCGTGGGGTGGCAGCTGGTCCTCGGGGAGCTCGCGGGCGGTGCGGATCGCCTCGATCCAAAGGTTGGCGTAGCGCTGGGCGCCGCGGCCCTTGAACCCCTTGAGGGCGAGCAGGGTGGCGCGGTCGCGGGGCAGGGCGTTGGCGGCCTCGACGATGGCGGAGTCGGGGATGATCCTGCCTGGGGTGACGTCGCGTTGGGCAGCGATCGCGTCACGCGCCTCCCACAGCTCGCGCACGGCGGCGAGCGCGCGCCGGCCGCGGGCCCGGTGCATGCCGGAGGTCCGCCGCCACGGGTCCTGGCGTGGGGAGTTGGGGCCGGCGTTGACCAGGTGCTCGAACTCCTGCCGGGCCCACTCGGCCTTGCCGGTGCGGTCGAGCTCCTCGGCGAGCGCATCGCGCAGCTCGATGAGCACCTCGACGTCGAGGGCGGCGTACTCCAGCCACGGCTCGGGCAGCGGCCGCGTGGACCAGTCGACCGCGGAGTGCTCCTTGCGCAGGCGGCGACCCACAATCGTCTCGACCAAGGTCGCCAGACCCACGCGTGGATAGCCGAGCAGCCGGCCGGCGAGCTCGGTGTCGAACAGCGCAACCGGTCGCATGCCGAGCTCGGCGAGGCAGGGCAGGTCCTGGGTGGCCGCGTGCAGGATCCACTCCGCGTCGCCGATCGCGTCGTTGAGCGTTGTCATGTCGCCGAACGGGATCGGGTCGACCAGCGCCGAGCCAGACCCCTCGCGACGGAGCTGGATCAGGTACGCCCGGGCGGAGTAGCGGTAGCCCGAGGCGCGCTCGGCGTCGACCGCGACCGGGCCGGCGCCCGAGCGGATCGCCTCGACCACCTCGGCGAGGGCGTCGTGGCTGTCGGCCACCGGCGGCAGGCCGTCGCGCAGCTCGAGCAGCGGAGTCTTCGCAGCCGCCTCCTCGGCGGGCGTGCCGGCAGGACCGGGCGGCGGGCTGGACGGCTGGCTGGGCGGTTCGGCGGGCGCCGGGGGAGCAGGGGGCATCAGCTACGGCCGCGCTGTCCTCGCCGGCTCGGCAGCGGTGCGACCCCTTCGGGCACGGGCGGCAGCCCCGCGGCGGTGCACAGCAGCTCGCCCCACGCCTCGACGTGGTCGGCCACGTCGCCGAGCGGGGTCCAGGACGCCCGGATCTCCAGCTGCGCGGTGGCCTCCTCCTCGGCCATGCTGCCGAAGCTCTCCGAGGAGACCTTGGTGACCGTGCCGGAGGGGGCGAGGTACTCCGCGCCGTGGGCCTCGAGCGCGTCGGTGAGCCAGGACCAGCCGACCTCGCCGAGCAGCGGGTCGTTGGCCATCTCGGGGTCGATCTCGGCGCGGGCGTAGGCCACGCACCGGAACGTGCCGTGCCAGGCGTCGTTGCCCGCCGGGTCGTGGAGCAGGACGATCCGGCCCGTGCCCACGTCCTCACCGTCGACCGTGACGTCGGCGGAGAGGGCGGAGGCGAAGGGGGCGATCCGCTGCGGGGCCGGCATCTCCTCGCAGAAGATCTCGGGGCGCAGCCGGGCCGCGTGCATGCGGTCGACCGCCACGAGGAACTCCTCGGGGGTCGCCGGGCCCTCCAGGCGGGGCTCTTGTCGTGCGGCCATGGCCTCATGCTAGGCCGGTTCGCGGCCACCGGCGGTCCGACTCGCCGCCTGGCCTGCGAAGATGGGCGCGTGCCAGCTGCCTCCGAGACCAGTCCCGCTCTCCACGACTCCGCCTTCCTGCGTGCCGCGCGCGGCGAGGACGTGCCGCACACCCCTGTGTGGTTCATGCGCCAGGCAGGCCGTTCGCTGCCGGAGTACCGCAAGCTCCGCGAGGGCGTCCCGATGCTCGAGTCGTGCATGCGGCCCGACCTGGTCGTGGAGATCACGATGCAGCCGGTGCGCCGCTACGGCGTGGACGCGGCGATCTTCTTCTCCGACATCGTGCTGCCGCTCAAGGCCGTCGGCGTCGACCTCGACATCGTCCCCGGAGTGGGCCCGGTGGTGGCCGAGCCGGTGGCCACCCTCGCGGACGTCGAGGCGATCGCCGACCTCACCCCCGAGCACGTCGGCTTCATCACCGAGTCGGTGCAGGGGCTGGTCGCCGAGCTCGGGGCGACGCCGCTGATCGGCTTCGCCGGAGCACCGTTCACCGTCGCGTCCTACCTCGTCGAGGGCGGGCCGTCGAAGGAGCACGCGAAGACCAAGGCGCTGATGTTCGGCGCCCCCGAGGTCTGGGACGCGCTCATGCGCAAGATCGCCGGCATCTCGGCGGCCTACCTGGAGGTGCAGGTCGCGGCCGGCGCGTCGGCCGTGCAGCTGTTCGACTCCTGGGCCGGCGCGATGTCCCCGGCCGACTACCAGCGCTACGTCATGCCCTACTCCGCCGACGTGCTCGCCCGCGCCGGCGAGCTGGGCGTCCCGCGGATCCACTTCGGGGTGGGCACCGGCGAGCTGCTCGGGCTGATGGGCGAGGCCGGCGCCGACGTGGTCGGCGTGGACTGGCGGGTGCCGCTGGCGGCTGGCATCGAGCGGGTCGGCGGCCGCGCGGTGCAGGGCAACCTCGACCCGTCGCTGGTGTTCGCACCGACCGAGCTGATGCTCTCGCGTGCCGCCGAGGTCGTCGACGCCGGCCGGGCCGCGCCGGGTCACATCTTCAACCTCGGCCACGGCGTGATGCCCTCCACAGACCCCGACCAGCTGGCCCGGCTCACCGACTTCGTGCACGAGTACTCCGCGCGCTGAGCCGTCCGGCGCGGCACCCGCGGCACCCGCGGCACCCGCGGCCACCCGGGGCGCCCGGGTCAGCCGGCTTCGGCCGCGGGAGGTGTCGGTGCGGTGAGGCGTCGCCGGCGCAGGGTGCGCACCAGCAGCCAGACCGGTGCGCCGACCACCGCGAACGTCACGGCGAACGGCAGCAGGGCGCCGACCACGGTCGCCGTCCCGACCAGGACCGTCTGCAGCGCGTCCCAGCCGCCGGCCAGCCCGGCGAGGAACCCCTGGTCGTCCTCGTCGGGGGCCGGCGGGGGAGCGTCCGGGGTGCGCAGCCGCACGGTGATCGTGGACATCGAGGTCTGGTCCGAGAGGTACTTCTGCTGCGCCTTCAGCGACTCGAGCTCTGCCTGCCGCGTGGCGATCTCCGACTCGAGCCGAATCATGTCGTCGACGGTCGTCGCCTGGCGCAGGAAGCGCTGCAGCCGGGCCAGACTGGCCTCGGCGGTGGCCACCCGCGTGTCGACGTCGATCACCTCGGTGGTGACGTCCTCGGAGCTGCGGTCGGCCCGTAGCGTCCGGCCGACCCCGGCCAGGCCGGCCATCACGTCGGCGAAGGCCGGCTCCGGCACGCGGAGCACCAGCACCGACCGCTGTGGCCGGCCGCGTCGGTCGTTGGTGGTGTCCTCGCTGGCGAGGTAGCCGCCGTGCTCGGCGACGAGTCCGTCGATCTCGAGGCGTGCCCGGCTCATCTCCTTGGCCACGAGGGAGACCTCGCCCGTGCGGATCACCGCGCGCGTCTGCACGGTCGACCGGTTGGCCCGGTTGGGACCGTCGCCCGCCGCTCCAGACCCGGTCAGCCCCTTCTCGACGCGGCCGACTCCGCTCTCCGGTGCGGCCGCACCGCCGGAGTCTCCTGAGCCGCCGGTGCCGCCCTCCTCCCGGAGGGCGACGTCCTCGACCGAGGCACTGGACTCCGCGGCGCCGGACCCGCCGGCAGAGCACGCTCCCGCGGCGAGGGCGAGCAGCGCGGCTGCTGCAACGAGCCCGGTCCTGGTCCTTCTGGCGAGCCTGGCCATCGGTTCTCCTCGGCGGTCCGGCCGGCAGTGCTCCGGCGACTTCGACGAGGGTGTGACGCGCACCATCCCGGATCGGTTCCCACCGACTTGGTGAAGTGGCGCGGGGTTTGCGAATGTGGTCATCGTGAACCGGCCTGTGGATGCCCCCTCGCGGCGCGTCGTCGTCGTCGGTGGCGGCATCAGCGGACTCTCGGCCGCCGCCTCGCTCAAGCGCCAGGACCCGTCGCTGCAGGTGACGGTGCTCGAGGCCGCGCCCAGGGTCGGCGGCAAGCTCGCCCTCGCCGAGGTCGCCGGGGTGACCGTCGACGTCGGTGCGGAGGCGATGCTCAACCGCCGCCCGGAGGCCACCGCCCTGGCCCGCGAGGTCGGCCTGGCCCCCCGGCTGGTGCACCCGGCCACCACGTCGGCCTCGCTGTGGACCCGCGGCGAGATGCTCGCGATGCCGCGCACCCTGATGGGCGTGCCCGTGGACGCCCGCGCACTCGCCGAGAGCGGCGTGATCTCCAAGGCCGGCCTCGCCCGGGCCACCCTCGACGCGGTGCTCCCCGCGACCCGGATCGGGGAGAGCGACGTGAGCGTCGGCTGGCTGATCGAGGAGCGGTTCGGCAAGGAGGTCGTGGACCGGCTGGTGGAGCCGCTGCTCGGCGGGGTGTACGCCGGCCACGCCCGCCGGCTCTCCGCCCGGGCCACCGTGCCCCAGGTCGTCGCCCTGCTCGACCGCGACAAGTCGATGCTGCGTGCCGCGGCGGCCGCGACGGCGGCCACGTCCGACGTACCCGTCTTCGCCGGGCTCGTCGGAGGCATCGGACAGCTGCCCCGGGCGGTCGCCGACCACGCCGATGTCGAGGTGCGCACCGACGCCACCGTCCGCGAGCTCGCCCGCCGACCGGGTGGTGGGTGGAACCTCGTCGTCGGCTCCACCCGCGACCCCGAGGTGGTCGGGGCCGACGCGGTCGTGCTGGCCACCCCGGCGCCGGCGACGTCGCGGCTGCTGAGCGACGTCGCGCCCGACGCGGCACTCGAGCTCGGTCGGATCGAGTACGCCTCCATGGCGATCGTGACCATGGCGTTCCGCCGTCGCGACTTCCCCGAGACGACCGGCTCCGGTTTCCTCGTCCCGCCGGTGGACGGCCGGGCGGTGAAGGGGGCGACGTACTCCTTCGCCAAGTGGGACTGGGTCGCCGATGCCGGCCGCGGCGCCGACGCGGGTGAGGACCTGCTCGTGATGCGCTGCTCGATCGGCCGGCACGGCGAGGAGCGCACCCTCCAGGTCGACGACGACCGGCTCGTCGAGCTCGCGCTGGCCGACCTCAGCGATGCGATCGGGCTGTCGGTGCGCCCGGTCGACCGGCACGTGCAGCGGTGGGGCGGCGGGCTGCCGCAGTACGCCGTCGGGCACCTCGACCGGGTCCGCCAGGTGCGGCTCTCGGTGGCGAAGGCAGGCTCGCTCGCGGTCTGCGGCGCGGCGTACGACGGGCTCGGGATCCCGGCCTGCATCGCCTCCGCCGAGACCGCTGCGACCCAGGTACTGAACGCGCTGTCGGAGCAGACGGCGAGAAGAGGAGAATGACCGCATGACCGAGACCGCGAAGCGTCCCAACCAGGGCAAGGCCGCCAAGGACCTCAACGACACGATCCGCTACACGATGTGGTCGGTGTTCCACCTCCGCGACGTGATCGGCGACGGCGATCGGGCGGCGGAGGCCAACGAGGTCGAGAAGCTCTTCGAGGACCTCGAGGCCTCCGGCGTCCGGGTGCGCGGTCTCTACGACGTCTCCGGCCTGCGCGCGGACGCCGAGCTGATGATCTGGTGGCACGCCGAGAACAGCGACGACCTGCAGCAGGCCTACCACCGGTTCCGGCGCACCGCGTTCGGTCGCCGGCTGGACCCGGTGTGGTCGCAGATGGCGCTGCACCGGCCCGCGGAGTTCAACAAGAGCCACATCCCGGCGTTCCTCGCCGACGAGGAGCCGAAGTCCTACGTGTGCGTCTACCCGTTCGTGCGCTCCTACGAGTGGTACCTCCTCGAGGACGACGAGCGACGCCGGATGCTCGCCGAGCACGGCATGATGGCGCGCGGCTACCCCGACGTGCGGGCCAACACGGTCGCGTCGTTCGCGCTCGGCGACTACGAGTGGATGCTGGCCTTCGAGGCCGACGACCTCTCGCGGATCGTGGACCTGATGCGTCATCTGCGCGGCTCGGACGCCCGGCGGCACGTGCGCGAGGAGGTGCCGTTCTACACCGGCCGCCGTCGCACCCCCACCGAGCTGGTCGACGCGCTGCCCTGACGCGCCCGAGGAGCTACTCGGCGGGCTCGAGCGTGAGGCTGATCGAGTTGATGCAGTAGCGCTGGTCGGTCGGGGTGCCGTAGCCCTCGCCCTCGAAGACGTGGCCGAGGTGTGAGCCGCAGCTCGCGCAGCGCACCTCGATCCGCTTCATGCCGAACGACGTGTCCTCGATGTACTCCACGCGGTCCTCGGCCAGCGGGGCGTAGAACGACGGCCAGCCGCAGTGCGACTCGAACTTGGTGTCGGAGCGGAACAGCTCGGCGTCACAGGCACGGCAGCGGTAGACGCCGGTGGTCTTCGTGTCGGTGTACTCGCCGGTGAAGGCCGGCTCGGTGCCGGCCTGGCGCAGCACGGCGTACTCCTGCGGGGACAGCTGCTCGCGCCACTCCGCGTCGCTCTTGGAAACCGGGTAGCTCATGTGCCCCACGCTACCGACACCGCCAAGCCGGTCGTGGGGCGCAGCGCGCGCCTGGGCGCGCGCCGAACCACACGACCCGGCTCGGTCAGCGGTGGTGCCGGTCGTGGCCGCGACCCCGGCCCTTGTGATGACCCTTGCCGTGCTTCTTGTGATGTCCGCGCGCCTTGCCGTGCCCGCCCTTGCCGTGCTCACCCCTGGTCGCGGCGATCCGGACCACCTGCGGGTCGTGGTCGGAGATCTGGTCGGCGAACTCGGCGTTGACGTGGACGATGTCGTAGTCGTAACCGGCCGCGACGAACCCGGGGGAGAGCAGGATGTGGTCGAGCACCTGGCTGTTGCCCTCGTAGACGTAGGTGTAGCGCTCGCCGGCCGGGAGGGTGCGGGGCAGGTCGGTCAGCGCGGTCTCGCCGGCGCCGACGAGGATGTCGACGGTCTCGGAGAACTCGAAGTCGTTGATGTCGCCGACCACCGCGACCTTCGCGTCCGGATCTGCGGCGAGCAGCTCGTCGACGAAGTCACGGACCTCGCGTGCCTGCTGGTGCCGGTCCACCTCCGAGGTGCGCACCGGAGGCTGCCAGCGGCCGAAGAGCGGGTCGTCGCCGCCCTTGGAGCTGAAGTGGTTCGCGATCGCGAAGAAGGTCTTCCCCTGCCGGCGGAACTCACCCACGAGCGGCACCCGCGAGCCGGCCCAGGCGGGGGAGTCGGGGGCCACGCGCGCCGGTGAGGTGACCAGGTGTGCCTCGCCGTCGGGGCCGGTGACCACCGTGGCAGGTGTGCTCGAGGTCGGCGTGCCGCGGTCGACGAACTCCACGTCGCGGTCGGTGTTGAACAAGAACGCCACCCGGATGTTGCCGCCGGGCTCGCCGCCCTCGGCCAGGTCGACCGGGTCGATCTGGCGCCAGTCGTACGCCGGGCCGCCGGCACGGGCGATCGCCTCGGTCAGCAGCCGCAGCGTCTCCTCGGCCGTGGTGGTTCCGTCGTCCTCCGGGCCGCTGTCGTCCTGGACCTCTTCCAGACCGATCACGTCGGGGGAGCCGAGGTTGTCCACGATCTGCCGGGCCAGGGCGTCGAACTTCTCCTGCGGGTCGAGCGCGTCGAGGTTCTCGACGTTGTAGGAGGCGATGGACAGCTCCCCGCCGCGGGCGGCGGGGGTGGTCTCGCGGCTCAGCCCGCCGGCCTGCACGGTCGGCGCGACCAGGGGGAGCAGCTTGAAGTTCGCGAAGGAGTAGTCGAGCACCCCGACCGTCGTACCGGGGAGCCGGTCGCCCACGTGCGCGGTCGGGACCGCGGCGAGCACGTCGTCGAGGATGATCCGCTCGGGGTTGAAGTCCTCGGGCGCCACGTGGACCCCGCCGCGCGGAGTGGCGGGCTCGGCGCCGGCGGTGACCACGGGCAGCTCGCCGAACCGTGAGGTGGGGCCGGTGGCCCGGGCGTCCTCGACCGCGAGCAGCATGCCCTCCATCGACTCCCAGAAGTCGATCCCGTCCGTGGCCGCGTCGAAGCTGCCGCTGGTCTCGACCGAGCCCGTGGCGTCGTCGTCGATCACGTCGCTCGGCGGGACCCGACCGCCGGGCCCGACGAGGGTGGCGGCGGGCAGGTCCGTGGTGCCGACGACCTCAACCGTCGGGGTGCCGGTGAGCTCGGTGATGGTCAGGTTGTCGCCGCTCGCGCCACCGGGGCGGTACTCCACGACGTCGCCGGTGACCAGCACGCGGTCGCCGACGGCGGGCATCGTCCTCGGCTTGTAGACGTAGAGGCCCTCGCTGGTGGCGATGTCGTCGTCCGGCGTCGTGGCCTGCATCCAGAACCCGTCGCTCTTGGTGGCGGTCACCACGCCCGGGACGTCCAGCACGGTGTCGCCGGCGTACGGCGAGAGGTGTGCTGCGCCCTGCACGTCGTGGATCGCCAGCCCGGCGACACCCTCGACAGGCTCCTCCGGCGGCTCCTCGACCCCGCGGCCGGTGCTCTCGGGGGTCGGCGCGCCGACGGTGAAGTCCGCGGAGTTGACGTCGGTGTCGCTGCCTCTGCGCGAGGCCGACTCGGTGTTGCTCGGCGACGGGGCCGGTGTGGTCTCCGCGTCGTTGGCGCTGCCGAAGCCGACGAAGTCGCGGACCGTCTCGTGCCGGTCGCAGTCGGGGCCGCAGGGCAGGGCCGCGGTGGTGGTGACCAGGGCGACCCTGCCGCTGGTCGCCGACATCGAGATGTTGCCGACCGCGTCGGGCGTGGGGAGCTCCTCGTTGCCGCCGGCGCCCTCGGCCTGCTGGACGAGGTACCGCTCGCCGGGCTCGATCCGCCCGGTCAGCCCGGTCACCTGCCAGGTGCTGCCGCCGGCCGAGGCGTACTGCACCGACCAGCCCTCGAGGTCCACGGCGGCGCTGCCGAGGTTGTGCAGCTCGACGAAGTCGTTGCGCAGCGTGGCACCGGAGTTGCCGCCACCGCCGTACACCTCGGAGATGACGACGTCGGGGGAGACCGCGACGGCGGGCAGGACCGGGAGTGTGAGGGAGCCGGCGACCGCGAGTGCCGCGACACCAACCAGGGCCCGAGATGGTCGAGTCACGTGGGAGATCCTCCGTGGTAGTCGTGACACCGCGGGAGGTCCTCCCGGGGCTGGCGCCACTGTAGGTAAAGGACCCGGGCTGCGTCGATGGTCCGGGGCCGTGTTTTCGCACGAGTTGTCCAGATGTTCGCCCACCGGACCCCGCGGCCCTAGATTGGGCCGCATGGCCAGCCCTGCGACCGAGATCGACGCCGCCGGACGCCCCGTGCGGGTGACCAACCCCGACCGGGTGATCTACCCGGCGACGGAGAGCACCGCAGAGGTCACCAAGCTGATGGTCGTGGAGTACTACCTGGCGGTGGCGCCGGGGATCATGCGTGCGCTGGACCGCCGACCGACCACGCTCGAGCGGTGGCCCAAGGGCGTCCACGAGGGGATCACGTTGTCCACCCGCTCCGGCGACCACGGCGACGCGTTCTACCAGAAGCGGGTGCCCAAGGGCGCTCCGGAGTACGTCGAGACGGCCACCATCACCTTTCCCTCGGGGCGCACCGCCGACGAGGTCTGCCCGACCGAGCCGGCGGTGGTCGCCTGGGCGGCGCAGATGGGCACGCTGACCTTCCACCCGTGGCCGGTGCGCCGCGAGGACGTCGACCACCCCGACGAGCTGCGGATCGACCTCGACCCGCAGCCCGGCACCGGGTTCGCCGAAGCGGTGCGGGTGGCCGGTGCCGCCCGGGAGCTGCTCGAGGAGCTCGGGCTGCGCGGGTTCCCGAAGACCAGCGGCAACCGGGGCGTGCACATCTACGTGCGCATCGAGCCGCGCTGGTCGTTCACCGACGTCCGGCACGCCGCGATCGCGTTCGGACGCGAGCTCGGCCGGCGCACGCCGGGCGTCACCACCAGCTGGTGGAAGGAGGAGCGCGGCGAGAACGTCTTCGTGGACTACAACCAGAACTCGCGCGACCGCACGATCGCCGGCGCCTACAGCCTCCGCGCTGTCCCCGGTGCTCCGGTGTCGACGCCGGTGACCTGGGACGAGCTGCCGGAGGTGGACCCCCGTGCCCTGAACCTGCACACCGTGCCGGCCCGCTTCGCCGACCTCGGCGACCCGCACGAGGGGATCGACGAGCACCATCACTCCCTCGAGCCGCTGCTGGCGCTGTGGGAGCAGGACGTCGAGCGGGGGCTGGGCGAGATGCCGTACCCGCCGGACTACCCGAAGATGCCCGGAGAGCCGCCGCGCGTGCAGCCGAGCAAGAAGAACCCCGCGAACTGGTAGGCAACACCGCGGTTCAGCTGCCGAGCGGGCGGGCGGCCCGGTCCGCGCCGAGTGCGACGGTCAGTGCGAGCACCGTGTCGGGGTCGGTCAGCCGGTCGCCGTACAGGTCGCGGAGCTGGCCCATCCGGTAGCGGACCGTCTGCGGGTGGACGTGCAGCGCTGCTGCCACGTCCTCGCGGCGGCCGTGGTGCAGCAGCCACTCGCGGAGGGTCTCGGCGAGGCGCTCCGCCGTCGTCGGGCGGAGGTCCTGCAGTGGCTGAAGCACCTGCGCCCGGAGGTCTGTCATCGCGGACGGGTCGGCGTGGAGGACCAGTGCGGGCAGGTACCGCTCGGTGTCCACGGGGTCGCCGCCGGTCGCGCCGAGCCCGAGCTGCTGGGCGCGCACCGCCCGCAGGAACGACTCCCGGACCCCGGTCCACGGGCGCGCCGGTCCGACGACGGCGCGATGGCCGCGCAGTGCGCGGAAGAGCCCTGCCCGGGAGCCCTGTTCGGCGTCGGGGACCAGCAGCACCGCGAGCTCGCCGTCGCCGAGACCGTCGAGCTCGGGCGCGTCCTCCTCGGGCTGGAGCGTGCGGGGGTCGAGCACCCCCAGCGCCCCTCGCACGTGGGCACTGGGCAGGAGCACGGCGGTCAGGCTTCGCGGGGGGACCCACTCGGCCCGGTCCGCGGCAGCGGCGAGCTGGTCGGCCGGCGCGCCCGCGAGCAGGTGCCGCCCCAGCCGCTCGAGATGCCGGCGCCGAAGCCGTCCGGTGTTGGCAAGCTCGTCGGCGTGGCCGGCGACGCTCGCAGCGGAGAGCTCGTCGATGTAGGCGAAGACCAGCTCCGCGAACTTCGCCAGCGTCTGCGGCTCCAGCCCGCCGTGCACGGCGGTGGCCGACAGCTCGCGCCAGGAGACGCGTGCCCCCACCCGGTAGGCGGCGAGGAGCGCGTCCATCGTCCGGCCGCTGCGTGCCTCGCCGCGGCCCAGCGCGTAGGCGCCCTCGAGCGCGGGTGCCAGCGGTGTCCCTGCGTGGGTGCCCTGGGACCGGGAGGCCAGGCTCAGGAAGCCGCCGAGCGCGAGCTGCACGGCGTGGCGGATGTTCTCGCCCATCGGCCCGGCCAGTGCGTTGGTGTAGCCGGGCACCTCCACGATGATCGCGCTCACGGTGTGCTCGGCGACCTCCGGGAGCCGGGCCCGCAAGATCGCCAGGGTCGCCTCGTCGAGCTCCAGCTCGGCCGCCTCCCGGGCAGTCCGGCTCGCCTGAGGGGGACCCGCGTGCTGCGTCATGTTGTTCTCTCCGAACAAAACCGGTGGATGGATTCACGTCGTACGGTCATGAATCTAGCGCGTGGTCTCATCAGACTGGTGTCATGACGTCACTCGTCCACGACAGCGCGCCCCGCCGCCACGGCGCGAAGCGGCTGCGCGACCGGGCCTGGCGGCTCGCCGAGGCAGTCACCACGCCGTTGCTGCCCGAGGACTACCTCGACCTGGTCAACCCGCTGCGCGCGGGTGCGGCCCTGCGCGGGCGGATCGAGGCGGTCGTCCCGGAGACCGCCGACGCGGCGACCGTGGTGATCCGTCCCGGGGCGGACTGGGCCGGGCACGTGCCGGGTCAGTACGTGCGGATCGGCATCGACGTGGACGGCGTCCGCCAGTGGCGGGCGTACTCGCTGACCCACGGCCCCCGTGCCGACGGCCGGATCTCGATCACCGTGAAGGCGGTCCCGGACGGGGTGGTCAGCAACCACCTGGTCCGCCTGGCCAAGGTCGGCACGCTCGTGCACCTCGAGCAGGCGGCCGGTGAGTTCGTGCTGCCCACCGACGGAGGCCGGCTGCTGTTCGTCACCGCGGGGTCGGGCATCACGCCGGTGGTAGGCATGCTGCGCAACCTGTTCCCGGTGACCGACACCGGCCCGGTGCGCCTGCCACGCAGCGCGGGCTACGACATCGTCGTCGTGCACGTCGCACCCAGCCGCCCGCAGTCGATCTTCGCCGCCGACCTGCGGGCCCTGCACGACGCCGGGCTGATCGAGCTCGTCGCCAGGTACGACGACGAGCACGGGATCCTCGACGTGGACCGGCTGACCGACCTCGTGCCCGACCTGGCCGAGCGGACCACGCTCGCCTGCGGACCGGCCGGCCTGCTGGACGCGCTCGAGGCGCACCACGCGCAGCGCGGCCTGCCGCTGTTCACCGAGCAGTTCCGGCTCAGCACCGTCGAGCCGGGGGAGGGCGGCACGGCGCGGTTCACCGCCAGCGGCGTCACCGTCGAGGCCGACGGGGCGACCCCGATCCTCGACGCCGGAGAGGCCGCCGGCGTCCTCATGCCGTCCGGCTGCCGGATGGGGATCTGCTTCGGCTGCGTCGTGCCGCTGCGCGAGGGCGCCGTCCGCGACCTGCGCAACGGCGAGGTGACCACCGCCGCGCCCGGCGACGGGGTGAAGATCCAGACCTGTGTCTCGGCCTTCGCCGGCCCCTGCGACATCGACCTCTAGACCATCCTGCGACAAGGAGACCTGCCATGACCGTGATGCAGAAGAAGGCCAAGAACCCGATCGCCCACCTCACCCCCGACGACATCGAGGAGATCGGGCGCCGGCTCGACGAGATCCGCGCCGACGTCGTGGCCTCCCGCGGCGAGCGCGACGCTGCCTACATCCGCCGGGTGATCGACGTACAACGCAAGCTCGAGCTCGGCAGCCGCGCGGTGCTGCTCGCCTCGTCGTTCCCGCCCGCGTGGGTGCTGGGCACCGTGGGCCTCTCGATCTCCAAGATCCTGGAGAACATGGAGATCGGGCACAACGTGATGCACGGGCAGTGGGACTGGATGCGCGACCCGAAGATCCACTCCACCACCTGGGAGTGGGACAACGCCTCGACCGCGGAGGGCTGGAAGCACAGCCACAACGAAATCCACCACACCTACACGAACATCGTCGGCAAGGACAACGACCTCGGCTACGGCATCATGCGGGTCGACGAGGACCAGCGGTGGCACCCGATGCACCTGGGCCAGCCGTTGTGGAACTTCATCAACGCCTGCTTCTTCGAGTACGGCATCGCCGCCTACGACCTCGAGCTGGGCCGCAACCTGCGCGTGCCCAAGGAGCGCCGGAGCAAGGAGTTCAAGGACGGCGTGCGCAAGACCCTGCGCAAGATCCGCCAGCAGATGACCAAGGACTACGTCGCTCACCCGGTGCTGTCGATCCCCACCGGCTCGTTCGTGTCCACGCTGAGCGCGAACTTCGTCGCCAACCTGGTGCGCAACCTGTGGTCGCACTCGGTGATCATGTGCGGCCACTTCCCCGAGGGCGTGGAGACCTTCGAGAAGAAGGCGATCCCCGCCAACGAGACCCGCGGCGAGTGGTACCTGCGCCAGATGCTCGGCTCGGCCAACATCTCCGGTGGCAAGGCGATGCACATCATGACCGGCAACCTGAGCTACCAGATCGAGCACCATCTGTTCCCCGACCTGCCCAGCAACCGCTACCAGGAGATCGCGCCGAAGGTGCAGGCGCTGTTCGACGAGTACGGGTTGAGCTACACCTCCGGCCCGCTGCCCAAGCAGGTGGCCTCGGCCTGGTCGAAGGTGATCCGGCTGTCGCTGCCCAACGGTTTCGTCGAGGAGCACACCCGCCGGCTCCGCGGTGCCACGCGTCCGGTCACGCGACTGGTCCCGGTCGCGACCTCCAAGCCGGCCGGGCAGGACGAGCCGGAGCGCGTCGCCGTCTGACCCGATCTCGCAGTTAGCCGCTGGGGCCTTGGCGCCAGGCGGCTTGGACGAGGGTGACGAG